>JAGQWV010000189.1 GCA_020437045.1 Saprospiraceae bacterium
TTACCAGGGACTTACCCGATCGAGTGCCTTTATTTTATGCTTTAATGATCTTACCCCCTCCCTTTTGGATATTTCCATGGAAGATAATAATCCTTCAAAGGAATTTCAGTCCTTAGTTGGTCCAATAACGGTCCCTTCCTCAACTTTGCCGGCCATTGGGGACAAGCTGCGCTACTCCTGGGCTTACGGCCAGGGCACCTTCGACATGGTCACTGCTCCGGGATTTGATCTGATCTGGGACTTCAGTGGACTGACCGCCGATGAAAACCTTACGGAAGAATACCTGCCGCCCAGTGAGGGGGTGCACGTTGCCCGATTCCCTGCGGCCAACCTCATGACCAGGAACGCTGCCGGAGAAGAGCGTTACTATATAGTTTCCAGCTCGGGCTTGCGCCTGATAGGCTATACGAAAAACACCCTGTTCGGTGAGCCTTTTACAGTGGTTTATGATTACACATGGAAAGGGACGTATCCTGATCCCGGCCTTAATGAACGGTATACACCCCTCAACTTTTTCGATTCGTATGCGCGACATGCCAGCATATTGGAGGGGTATCAATTTAGCGAATTGCCGCCTGCCCTACGAAATACCTATCTGGCTGCCGGCCTGACTACCACCGACTCGATACGGCTGCGCTACTCCTATGACAATTATTATGCTGTGAATGCTAACGGCACCCTGACCATCCCGGGTCAGAACGGCCAGTATGAGGTACTTCGGATGAACACCACGCTATACAGTGAGAAGCGCGTAGATGCACACGTTATTCCATTGGGTTGGCTGGATATTACCGATATCACGATGCAATACTTCCCGGCCAGTATTCCAAGCTTAGGCATTGACACCACCGGTACGCACGTCTTCTTCAACGACGTGACCAAAGAAGAGATCGCCCGGGTCATCCTCGATTCCCAAGGGCGCCCGCACGATGTGCGTTATAAGAATAACTCACCTGTGCCCTGCTTCGATCCGGATCTGGTCAATGCCACGCTCAATGGTGATCCCATATCTGGCGGTACATATCTGGCCAGTCAAACGATTACCTCTGCCGGCCGGATAGCGAACGGAACCACGGTGCAGTTTAGTGCGGGTGGTACAATTACCCTTCAGCCGAACTTCCTGGCTGAAACCGGTTCGATTTTCAGCGCAGATGTGATAACCTGTCCGGTGAATGCAGCTGCCCCATCCATGGTGAGAGAACAGATACAACCGCAACTTTCATTTCAGTCCAAACCAACGTTGCCAACTGAGATTCCCAAACTACTAATTGGCGATAGTCGCTTGAAGGTCTACACCAATTCGTCAGCAGCTTCTATAAAAATCGGCTATACCCTGACTGATCCTGGCCCTGTGTGGTTAGCCGTGGCGGATACCAAAGGAGTCTTACTAAAGGTCCTTGAGGAGACTGACCGGAAGGAAGCTGGCCATTATTCCCTTGCCTGGAAGCTGCCGGAAAATTATTCCGGTAAATTGAATTTTTACCTTAAGACCAAAGAAGGAGTGGTTTGGAAAAGGTGACTTTTTCGCGACTAGACTTGCCATATTCGATGCAAAGCAAATAGTTTCTGGCACTTAAATTATTTTCATCTATCCATGAAAATTAGTTGACATAATTGAGCGCTCGAAATTGTGAACTGCTTCTTTTATCCTCAAGAATACCATTCTGTCGATAAAATGCAAATTCGGTTTTAATTTAATCAGCAAATTTCACCTATAAGCTACGATTAGGTTGAGAGAAAAATTTAGTTCCGCCATAATTTCAGGCACACTAAATTTTTAATAATCAATTCCAGTACCTGGACTTCTATAGTTGAGAGTTTAATTTCAATTGGGTATAAATAGGTCATTAAAGATCTAGCTTTATACAGATTCGATATTAAATAAACGATGATTCTTTTCAAAATCAAAAACAAAAGACCTCGGGGAAGTCATGATTAGTGGACTGTAACATTCAAATCGAATGCATAAATCACCTTCTTTTAAAAACCAGCTATAGATACCATAAGCTATTCGAGATTTGTTCTGGCACAAAATAATTCCTCTTACACTTCACTCTGTGCCCATTTCTCAAATGCAACAGTAGACGTCCCCAATTGACAAGTACGGATTCATAAGGATTTCTGTCCGTTTTAAATCAGATAACCAATAGCATTCAACCATCTGATAGTTATCAGATCAAAGCACATTATCCATTCAGAATCGCAAGTTCATTTTAAGGGAAGAGTATCGAAAAATTCAGTGGAATTTTGACTTGAGTGTCATGTGTAAATTAAAGGATAATCTAGACTAATCAAGAGTAGGTAGACATCATATTCCATTTTTATTCTTAATTATGCAGACCCATCAGACGATAAACAAAGTGCATATGATCCATTTAATCATATTATAGAATTACCCCTTAAAACATAGTAACACATCACTTCAGTCTTTCCAGTCTGAGCCCACCCATTCTGATTCATTTCTCTGGGTAATTTATTTGTATCTTAATTTTGTCCAGTTCTTTCCAAAGTAGTTGATTTTCATTTTCTAGGTCATTCACTTTTTCCTTAAGATTTGAATTTTCATTTTGTAACACGGAAATAGTCATCTGAAGTTCTTGAATCCCCTTTAGAGCAATGACCCCCGTTTTGGAATAGTCAATCGAATAATAGGAATCACCATTACGATTGGGAGCTACCCGGACAATCTCCGGAAAAACAGGGGCAATATCCTGGGCAATGAGACCCAAGGTAGACTTTTGATCAAGGTCATCATTTTTATACCGGTAGGTTTTGATTTCTAACTTCTTAATCAAATCAATTACCTTTTTATAAGGTTGAATATCCTCTTTCAGGCGTCGGTCTGAACCCGTGTATGTCCCGTTAGTAGCAATGGTAGCAACCGGTGTTACGCCACCATTATAAAAGAAATTAAAATTTCCCTCGAATACGGATAATTCCCAGTTGATGGAGGATCCTGAACGCTCCAATCGGATCCCGTATTCATCTCCCCCATTCCGCGACTTTATATCCAAAGGTCGGGTGGGATTATTCTGTCCAATTCCGACATCACCAACATTGTCAATAGTGAGCCGGATATTATTCCCGTTGGTCCGAAACTGGAAACCATTAGGATTTGCACCATTGTTAAAGATTATGCCCCCCCTATCGGTAGCATTTTCATCGCCAAATAGAAGTCCCCTTTCCGTAGAGCTTCCCGTTAATATCGAAAGGTAACCGTTTCCTGATCCCTTTTCAAAGCCGGCTATGGAATTGCTGTGAAAGTTGGCTGACGGCAGCGTCCCTTCCGCAACATGCAATCTCTGTTCAGGAACGGTTGTTCCAATTCCAACATCTCCACTAGCCCCAATAGTTAATTTGGTATTATTATTTGTCCCAAATAAAAGATTGCCATTTTTCCGATTATAGAGATACATATGGTCTCCGCTCATGTAGAGATATCCCCGATAATCAGTGCCGTTGTAAAAGGAGAGAAATGGACTACTACCATCCAGACGGATCGACTCAAAATTATCTTTGATATGAAGCGATACACCAGCGGCAGATTCATCGGTATTGATTCCGATACTAGTAGGATTTATGGAAACCTGAGAATAAGTAATGGAAATGCTTAGAAAAGCCAAAAAAGCTGTCAATATT
>JAGQWV010000190.1 GCA_020437045.1 Saprospiraceae bacterium
TACGACGACGACGTCGCTTCTTGTTTTCGTCTTCCTTGACTTTATTGGTTTTGTCTGTTTCTGCAGGTTTTGTTTTGGCTGCAGGAGCTTCTTTTTTCTTCTTGGGTTTGTCAAATTTTTGGGTATCGATCTTACCTAAAATTTTTAGTCCCTTTAGCTGAGGAGCCTCTGCCCGAATCATTTCTTCTTCTTCTGGTGCGGCCTCAGGGGTTTTCGGTTTCTCCGGGGTGATTTCCTTTTTCTCAGGTACTTCTTCTTTAACGGGTGGGGCCTTGGGTTTTTCTTCTTCCTTGGCTTTTACGGGTTCTTTTTCTTTTGGTTCCTCTACCTTCTTCTTCGGGTCTAGATCAATTTTGCCAATTACTTTGATCTGGGGTTTAACCTCTTCTCTTAAATCGACTATTTCTTTTTCTTTTACTTCTTCCTTTACCTCTTCTTTCGGTGGAGTTGGAGCGGGTGTTTCCTGCTTCTTTTTAGTAACCAAAGGTGGAAGTGGAGTTTTGGTATTTGGGGCACCACCTTTTGCGGATTCTGGTTTGTCTTCTTTAGCTGGAGGCCGGGTACCAATAATCAATTGGTCCGCCTGTTCCTTGACGGCCATCGAATTTTGAAACTCCTTCAGCAGGACCTCATACATCTCATCAGACACCTGTGCAGTTGGTTTGTTTTCGATATCAAACCCATTCTTAAGCAGGTGATCTACCAGTGACCCAGTACCTACATTTAATTCTTTAGCTATTTTGACTAAACGTCTTGCCATCCGCAATAAATTCCTTTTACAAAGTTAGTTATTCCTGGCTATGCTTACTCATCTTCAAACTCAGAAGCCAAAATGTTTAATACTTCCATAATGGTTTCTTCTTCTAAATCTGAACGTCTGACCAACTCTTCTTTACTGAGTTTAAGAACAGATCGTGCGGTATCACAACCAATATTTTTTAATTCGTCTATAATCCATGGTTCGATCTCATCAGAAAATTCATCCAGTTCGACATCATCGACCTCGATTTCGTCCGAATCACGGTACACATCGATTTCAAATTCTGTAAGGCGGCTGGCTAATTTGATATTGGATCCACCTTTACCAATGGCCAGTGAAACCTGATCTGGTTTCAGATATACTGAGGCTCTTCGGCTATCCAGGTCAAGTTCGATGTTGGTCACTTTGGCCGGAGTTAATGCCCTCTGTATATATAGTACAATATTGTTGGTATAGTTCACAATATCGATGTTTTCATTGCGAAGCTCCCTCACGATACCGTGAATACGTGATCCTTTCATACCCACACAGGCACCTACAGGATCAATCCGGTCATCATAAGACTCAACCGCTACTTTCGCGCGTTCACCAGGTATTCTTACAATTCTCTTGATAGTAATCAGACCGTCCTCGATTTCGGGGACTTCCTGCTCCATAAGCTTTTCCAGAAATACATTTTCAGTTCGAGAAATGATTACGACCGGAGCATTGTTTTTCATTTCCACCCGCTTGATCACTGCTTTTACCATATCTCCTTTACGGAAATAATCTCCCCGTATCATTTCTGTCCGTGGTAATACTAGTTCACTACCCGTTGCATCGTCCAAAACAAGAATTTCCCGCTTTAAAATCTGATGTACTTCTCCAATGACTACGTCACCTATCCGTTCACTATATCGCTTAAAGACCTCGTCTTTCTCCAACTCCATGATTCGGGAGATCAGAGTCTGCCGGGCGGCCATAATAGCCCTTCGGCCAAAATCCTCCAGGAAGAGCTGTTCATAGCACTCTTCACCGATCTCATAGTCCTCATCGATTGATTGAGCTTCCGATATTGAAATTTGGCTACTTTCATCTGTTACCTCGCCGTCCGGAACGATAGCCCTAACTCGCCACAATTCAAGGTCACCCTTGGTAGTGTTGACGATGACATCAAAATTTTCATCACTACCATATTTCTTACGGATCAATGTACGGAATACGTCTTCCAATACACGGACCATCGTTGGACGATCTATATTTTTTCCAGTCTTAAATTCGGAAAAAGTATCAACAAGATTCATCATCGCTTTATCTGTTTAAAATCTTATTTGAACAATTGTTTCTTTTATGTTTTCCCATAGTATCAATTTCTCCTGGCCATAAGTGGTTTTTCTTCCTTTGATCCCTTTATTTTCAGGACTTAGAAAAATTCCTTCTCCATTAATGTTTTCCAATCTGCCAATCTCGCTGGTGCCATCCGTCTGTTCTACTGAAAGCACTCTTCCAAGATTTTTCTTGTATTGCCGTCGCAATTTCAATGGGCGGTCTATACCTGGCGATGAAACATCCAACACATAATCATCCGATAGTATTGCCTGTTCATCAAATTCGCTCTGCATCTGGCGACTTATCTGCTGACACTCACCCAAAGTCACACCCTCATCCGTGTCAATAAAAATCTCCAGCTTTTGTGATTTCTTATTCCAATAGATGTCTACCAGAAAATAATCATCATCTCTCTGCTCCAGAAATTGCTCCACCCAGGTGGAAATTTCATTAATTTCCATATAGCAAAATCACGAGGTACGTAATAAAAAGAGGGAACAGCATCTGTTCCCTCTCGTTTTGTCTTTCAAAAATCACCGCAAATATAAGGAGAATTTTCCATTCCTGCCAGAAATAATTCATTCTGCCTATTACTCAATAGATTGATATTGAAGGAAAAAGTAGATTCACTACTCTGTACCTAATGCCTGACAACTAAGCTTTCTTATCTTTGTTGTCCTGTCAATTATACAAGTTATGATGGAAGTATCGGCATTATTGCAAAAAGCGTTGAAGAGAGAATTCTTGACGGCAGAAGAAGGAGTGTTCTTATTTGAGAACGCAGCCACCTCTCAATTGATGTTTGTCGCAAATCAACTCAGACAATTTCATGTGCCAGGTAATGTCGTAACGTGGATTATCGACCGTAATTCCAACACGACCAATGTCTGTATTGCCAATTGTAAGTTTTGTAATTTTTACCGGAGGCCAGGCCACGAGCAATCATACATCACCAGCATTGATGAATACAGACAAAAAATAGAAGAAACTTTTGCCTATGGTGGCGAGCAATTGTTACTGCAGGGAGGTCATCATCCTGATCTTGGACTGCAATATTATTGTGATCTGTTCCGTGAGCTAAAACAGCTATACCCAAATCTTAAATTACATGCTCTAGGACCACCGGAAATCGCCCACATTACTAAATTGGAAAAATCTACCCATTATGAAGTATTAAAGTCTTTGATGGAGGCAGGTTTAGACAGTCTACCTGGTGCCGGGGCTGAGATATTGAATGACCGGGTACGTAGACTCATTTCCAAAGGCAAATGTGGAAGTGATGAGTGGTTGGAAATCATGCGAGTAGCCCATCAGCTGGAATTGACAACTTCTGCTACCATGATGTTTGGACATATTGAAACCAATCTGGAACGAATGCAGCATCTGGTAGATATCCGATCTGTACAGGAACAAAAACCTCAGCATGCCAAAGGATTTATTGCCTTTATTCCCTGGCCCTTTCAGGATGAGGGTACTATTTTGAAGAAATTGAAAAGAGCCAGAAATACATGCACCGGAGACGAATATATACGTATGATTGCCTTGAGCAGGATGATGCTCCCTAATATTCGAAATATTCAGGCCTCCTGGCTCACCGTAGGTAAACAGGTAGCCCAGGTTTGCTTGCATGCAGGAGCCAATGACTTTGGCAGTATTATGATTGAGGAAAATGTGGTGTCGGCCGCCGGTGCAGCTTTTCGATTTACCGCTGACGGAATCCAGAAGGCTATCGCCGAAGTTGGTTTTGTGCCCAGACTGAGAAACCAGCAATATGAATTCCGGGAACTGCCCCAAAACATGCGCCAACAAACTCTGGACAGGGCGACTATGATCGTTGATTAGATCGAAAAAGAACGGTGTATTAAAATCCTTCTAAACTTATTTTCACTGAAATGGGTTGCTATCTTTGCTGGCTTGATAAAGGCAGCTGATCGTATTTCATGGTTGTAATCGAAGCAAGTATAAAGTATAATACCGCAGATGATTAAAGATGAGGTCATAGAGGTCATCGGGGCCAGAGAACATAATTTGAAAAACATCTCTGTCAACATTCCGAAGAACCAACTAGTGGTAATCACCGGGATTAGTGGCAGTGGAAAGTCGAGTTTGGCTTTTGATACTATATATGCTGAAGGACAAAGGCGATATATGGAGACATTCGGAGCGTATGCGAGGCAATTTATCGGTAAGATGGATCGGCCAGATGTCGAAGAAATTCATGGATTGAGTCCAGTCATCAGCATTGAACAAAAAACCACTGGTTGGAATCCCCGATCTACCGTAGGTACTATCACCGAGATCTATGATTTTTTGCGACTGATGTTTGCCCGGGTAGGTGAAGCCTACTCCTATGAGACTGGCAAGAAGATGATCAAATTTTCTGAAGAAGAGATCATACAACATGTACTCCAACATTTTGATGGAAGCAAAATTGTCATACTCGCACCAGTCGTTAGAGCGCGTAAGGGTCATTATCGAGAGCTTTTTGACCAGATTCGCAAACAAGGTTATGCCAAGGTGCGGGTAGATGGAAAACTCCTGGATCTCAACCAGGGCCTGCAGGTTGAGCGTTTTAAAACACACGATATTGAGATTGTAGTAGACCGCATTAAAGTAGAAGCATCCCGGAGAGACCGGTTAGCAGCATCCCTCTATTCGGCGCTGAAACTGGGTGATGGATTTATTATGATTCTGGACCATGACACGGATGAAATAAGACCATACAGTAAGCAATTGATGGATCCGGAGTCGGGAATATCCTACGAAGAGCCTTCTCCCAATGCCTTTTCTTTCAATTCTCCCTATGGTGCCTGTCCTGCATGCGATGGTTTAGGTGTAGTGACAAAAGTAGACCCGGCATTGGTCATTCCAGATGATACAAAGACCATTAATCAGGGAGGAATTGTCCCTTTTGGAGAGGTTCGGGACAACTTTACCTTTAAGCAATTGAGAGCTATCGCCAAACGTTTTTCGTTCTCTTTTGCTACGCCTGTCAAAGATATACCGGAAGAAGCACTGAAAGTGATATTACATGGAGGGGATGATTCCTATGATGTAAGATTACCTTATTCCAAGCATGATTTCACCTTTAACCTTGCTAAAGAAGGATTGTATACCATGCTGGAACGTTGGTACAAAGACACCTCTTCCGAACGAATTCGTCAATGGGCGGAGGAATTTATGACTGTCACTATCTGTGATGAATGCCACGGACAACGATTGCGCAAAGAGTCCCTGCACTTTAAATTGGGGGGTAAAAATATTGCTGAGCTCTCCGCCATGGATTTACAACAACTGGCTGATTACTTTGATACGCTGGAAAGTAAACTCAACAAGAAGCAGAAGCTCATTGGAAAAGATATTTTAAAGGAAATTCGATTACGCTTAAAATTTCTCCTTCATGTTGGTTTGGATTATCTGAGTTTGGATCGTCCGGCTAAAAGCCTTTCCGGGGGTGAGTCTCAGCGCACACGTCTAGCTAATCAAATCGGATCACAACTGACCGGAATCACTTATATATTAGATGAACCCAGTATCGGACTCCATCAGCGAGACAACCACCGCCTGATTGATTCTTTGAGAGAATTGACTACGATCGGTAACACCGTAGTCGTTGTGGAACACGATAAAGACATTATGCTTGCATCTGATTATCTGATTGATCTCGGACCCGGGGCCGGTGAGCAGGGTGGAGATTTGGTAGCCGAGGGTGTTCCAGATGATTTTATCAAAACAAAATCCTTAACCTCGGACTATCTGAGCAACAGAATCTTGATTCCGCTACCGAAGAAAAGGCGAAAGGGGAATGGTGAATTTATCGTATTAAAAGGTGCCAGCGGACACAATCTAAAGGAAGTGACCGTAAAGATTCCGCTTGGGGCATTCACTTGTGTGACCGGTGTATCAGGCAGCGGAAAATCGTCCTTGATCAATGAAACCTTATATCCTATTTTACGAAAACATTTCTATCGCAGCCGGCAGGAACCTTTACCGTATGAAGCGATTGAGGGGCTCGAACATATCGATAAAGTCATTGAGATTGATCAATCTCCCATTGGCCGTACTCCGAGATCCAATCCTGCCACCTATACCGATGTTTTCACCGATATACGTAAACTCTTTACAGATGTACCCGAGGCTAAAATAAGAGGCTATAAACCGGGAAGATTTTCTTTTAATGTCAAAGGTGGACGATGTGAAACCTGCCAGGGTGCGGGAATGAAGGTAGTAGAAATGAACTTTCTGCCCGATGTGTTGGTAGATTGTGAGACATGCCTGGGCAGACGTTACAATCGCGAGACGCTGGAAATCTTGTACAAGGGGAAGACCATTAGCGATGTATTGGAGATGAGTGTAAAGGAGGCCACAGAATTTTTTCAAAACATTCCCAAAATTTATCGAAAACTAAAGACAATTCTTGAAGTTGGATTAGGATATATTACCCTGGGACAACAGGCTACCACTTTGAGTGGGGGTGAAGCACAACGGGTGAAACTTGCAGAAGAATTAGCGAAAAAGGATACGGGTTCTACTATGTATATTCTTGATGAGCCAACTACGGGGTTACATTTCGATGATATCCGACAGCTGCTTATTGTACTAAATAAATTGGTCGAAAAGGGAAACACCGTGGTCATCATTGAACATAATATGGATGTGATAAAAGTAGCTGATCATATCATCGATATCGGGCCTGAAGGTGGTCGAAGAGGTGGTATGGTTGTGGCCACCGGAACTCCAGAGGAGATAAGCGACCAAAAAGAAAGTCTAACGGGGCAATTTCTGGCCAAGGAACTTGCCTTACATCATCAAGTCTCAAACAACGGGACAACGCGCAAAAGAACCAAAGCCAAGTGACACCATTTTCCAAGCCTGTCTTACGATATTTTGCCCTGTGGATGTTGATAGGTCTCCTGGTATTTTTTGCTCTGGTAAAACTCGCAGCAATCGATCGGACCCTGGATGAAATGAGTGGTGGTCTGATCATTCAGCTTTTAGCCTTTCTGCCCTTGATATGGTTTTTGTTATATCATTTGAACGGAAAGTTGGACTTCCGGTTTTTCTTTCGAAAGCATCTGACGGGTATCAGATGGAAACAACTAATCGTTGTTGGTTTGAGTCTCTGGGTATTTACATTCGGACTGGAAGGAGTGCAGTTGGCACTGATTCGATGGATCTCTCCGAACCTGGCAGGAGGCTGGGAGGAAGGTCCCATTTATTTAGGTGATCAACCTATGATTTTAAATCTACTGAATATTATGCTCGCTGTGGTGGTAGGTCCCTTG
>JAGQWV010000191.1 GCA_020437045.1 Saprospiraceae bacterium
TATATTCAACTGCATTGGTAAGAAAGGGTTTATTGGCAAAGGTATAATTAAGATACTGATTAAAACCAAGGTCCCGGATTTCTCCACTGGTTGGATCAATACCATTGCGTGCAATGTCACCATCACTTACCACAAGGATCTTTGCCGGACGCCCCATTTCCACATAAGTAGCTCCGATTTGCGACAATCCAGTCTGCATTCCAGGTGAGACACGATTCTTATAGACCGATTCAAAATTACCTTCAAGTAAGAGAGCTACCGTCTGCGGACCATCATTAAATTTTGATTGGTCAGGCTCCGTCTTCAAGATTTCGAAATCCAATAAAACCGGATTATACTGTAGTCGCGAATAAGGCGACGACTGCAAGAGAGGTGTTTTGTGGATCACTGTTCCGGTCTTAATCGTGTCGATGGATGCTGGAAAGGACAAATTGACCGGATCCAAACCTTTGACGATCGGATGACCACCAACCCCTTCTGCCAGAATATTATAATACCACTTAAATAAATTATATTCCGGATTTCCTCCAGGCCGATTGATGGCCAGTGGAATCGGGGTACAATTAAGATCCAGAACAAAGTTCTTGTTCACCCGAGCACCATATTTAAACAACATCTGATCCAATCCCACATCGTTATCAGGAGGTAGATATTGTCCATGCACCCTTATAGAATCCAGACTAACCACCAATGGATCAACCAGGAACATTACATTGCCACCATTCATAATATATTGATCGATGACAAAAAGATTCTTTTCCGAAAATGTCTGCATGGGCTTAGCTATAATCAACAGGGCGATTTCTTCAGGGATCTGATAAACACTGTCTAAATTTACCCGACCCGTATTATAAAATGCACGCAGATTAGATTCCAAAGCTAAGGTCTGCCGTTCATTTAATTCACCATGACCACTGGTAAATAGGATATTGGGCTTGTTGGTTGCCCTCAGCTTAGCTATGGCATTGACAAATTTATATTCCAACAAGGTGATACTGTTATTTAAAGCCACATCACCGTTCGCCGCTCCCGACTCCTCCAAAAGATTGATAGCCACCTGTCTATCTCCATAATTAAAAATAGCGAAAGGATAGATTCGCTGACGTGACTGACCTTCAGCATCACGTACATTTAACTCGGTAGGAATAATACCCACTTGTGCCCAGCTATCCAACCGGGCCTGCACTTCCGACTTTTCTCCGGCCAGAGGATCTTCGAATCGATACTGTATGTTATTGTTTAACTTCTTTAGTTGTTCTAATAATTCACGGGTAGCCACCGGTAGTCGTCGAAATTCAGGGGGAAATTTGCCCTCCAATAGCACCTGAATAAAAATCGGCGCATCGACTTCCGAAACAATTTGACGAGTCGCATTGGTCAAAGTATACCTTTTATCTTCGGTGAGATCAACCCGGGCATGAAATAAACCACCAGCCAGATTTATGAGCACCACTCCAACCAGTATGATGACCAACCAAAATAATCGATCATAAATATGTTTGATACGATTCATTGATTCCGATTTTGTCGTAGATACTGGTGGGTCATAAAAAGAAAAATAAACACCGCACTTAAAAAGTATAATACATCACGAGAATCAATGGCTCCATTACTAATGGAGCGGTAATGATAATCGATTCCAATTTTTTGAAGCAGGTCATCCACGCCACCAAAGAAAACAGGTATCGTACTGATAAAATAAAAGCCATAGTACACCAGGAAGCAAAGAAGCGCACCAATCAGAAAGGCTACGATTTGATTATTACTGAGTACAGAAGCATATAAGCTAATAGCAATAAAAATAGCCGCCAAGAAAAATAACCCGATATATGATCCGATTACTTCTCCCCTGTCAATATTACCTTGCGGTGCCCCCAGATGCCATATCGTGTAATAATAAATCACCGTGGGCAGAATAGCAATAAATACCAGAAATAATGCCCCAGCGTATTTCCCAAGAATAATTTGCCATTCGGTAAGGGGCTTGGTAAATAAAATCTCGATAGTACCTGACTGCTTTTCTTCGGAAAAAGAACGCATACAAATCGCAGGAATGAGAAAAAGGAAGATAATCGGAGCCACGGTAAATAATTGATCTAGACTGGCATAATTATAGTCCAGGATACTGTAGTCAGGAAATACCCACATGATTAAACCCAGAAGAGTAAGGAAAACCCCTACCACTACATATCCGGTCAGAGTACTAAAAAACCCATTAACTTCTTTTACAAATATTGCCCACATAGCTTAACCCAATGTCATCTTTTGGAATACATCTTCCATGGTTGATTTTCGTTCTACCATCTGCAACAATTTACACTGGCGTTCTACGATAAAATCAAAAATCTCTGGCCGCGGATCCTTATCGGTTTTATTAAATATTAATCGATATTGATGGTTACCAATTGGAATAACCTCTTGCAAATCATGAAGTACCCAATCTACTTCCAGTGATTTATCCAACTCGAGCAGGATTTCCCGTTGCTTATTAAGGGCCTGGTCTAAATAATCTATTTTGTCATCAGCCACCAGCACACCCCGATTTAAAATTATGACCCGATCACAGATTGCCTGGACCTCCTGCATAATATGACTACTAAAAACAATTGTTTTTTCAGCACCTATATTCTTTATTAATTGGCGGATTTCGACCAACTGGTTGGGGTCTAAACCCGTCGTAGGCTCATCAAGAATTAAAATTTCAGGATCATGTATCAGGGCCTGTGCCAGTCCAACCCGCTGACGGTAGCCCTTTGACAAAGCCTTGATCAATTTATGCTGTTCCGCTTTCAATCCCGTGAGATCAATAATATTGGATACGCGTTCCTTAACCTTGTCTAACCGGTATATCGAGGCAATGAAGGTTAGGTATTCACGGACATACATGTCCAGATAGAGGGGATTATGCTCCGGCAGATAGCCAATAAGTTGTTTAATTTCCAGGGGACTCTTATGAACATCCAATCCATTTATAGAAGCTTCCCCATCGTAAACATCCATAAACCCGGAAAGAATCTTCATAGTAGTGGTCTTGCCCGCACCATTAGGACCAAGGAGACCTACAATTTCACCAGAATCAATAGAAAAATTGATACCTGCCAGAGCTTTTTGTTCCCCATATCTTTTCTCCAAATTTTTGACAAGTATGCTCATCCCTGCTGAATCGAATTTATTTTCTTAACTAATTCGTCCATTTGCCATGCGTCATCAATCTGATATTCTCCAATTGCCGTACGACGAAGTGCTGTCAAATATGCTCCAGAACCAAGTGATTGAGCAAATTCATGTACCAATGAGCGAATATAAGTGCCTTTACTACAGCGAACCCTAAATTCCACCTTAGGCATGCAAACCTCCGTCAGTACAAAATCATAAATCTGAACCGTTCTCTTTGGTATTTCCACCACTTTTCCAGCTCTGGCCATTTTATATAATGGTACCCCATCCTTTTTTATTGCTGAATAAATGGGAGGTGTCTGCGTAATTTCACCGGTCATCTCCTCGGCCTTTCGATATAAATCAGAATCACTCAGATGATTAAAATCATAATGGTGATCAATTTCACTTTCTTCATCGTACGTTGGAGTTGTAGCACCTAGTCGCATAGTGCCGAAGTACTCCTTTTGCTTTGCCTGGTATTGATCTATCACTTTTGTCATTTTGCCGGTACAGATAATCAGCAATCCGGATGCCATCGGATCCAGTGTTCCGGCATGCCCTACTTTAATCTTTTTTAGCTGAAAAGTTTTGCGAATAGCATAACGGATTTTATTCACTACATCAAAGGAGGTCCATCCCTGTGGTTTATCTACCATAATCATCGTGCCAGAAACCAGATCACCGAGCTCAGGCATGGAAAAGAACACCATTTACATAGAGAATACAGAAGATCCCAATTACCGCACAGTACCAACCAAAATAGCGAAGCCTGGCCTTCTTTACCAAAGAAATCATCCATAGGCATGCCAGTATCCCTGTGATAAATGCCGCTATAAACCCGGCAACCAAAGGGGTCACATGCGTAATAGACTGCCACTCTCCATCCAGTACATCTTTGGCAATCTTCCCAAAGATCAACGGAACAACCATGAGAAAGGAAAACCGTGCTGCCCGCTCCCGGTCTATATGAAGTAGAACAGAGGTTGAAATGGTGGCTCCCGAACGGGAAATCCCTGGAATGATGGCAATTGCTTGCGAAATGCCAATGATAAATGCAGATACGGCATCTACAGGTTTAGAAGTATCTTTGCTACGATCTGCGAAAATCAATAAGACGGCGGTAACCAATAAAGCGATTCCTACGAGAAGAAGATTCTGATCGAACAAAGATTCAATAACCGGCTCCAGGAAAAACCCGACAAGGGCTGCCGGTATCATACTCAAAACGATGTACAAAATGTACCTATTGGCATCATTAGCCTTTAGGGTCGCTCCTTCCTTAATCAATTCCCAAATTTCTTTACGAAATACAAAAAGAGTAGCACATGCCGTCGCAAAGTGAAGAATAACAGTCATCTGTAGGCTCTGCTCGCCGGTGCTTGCATCTCCAAAAATATATTTGACAATCTCTAAATGGCCACTACTGGATACGGGTAAAAATTCAGTGAGCCCTTGAATAATGCCAAGTACAATTGCCTCCCAAAAGGTACTCATTAATGTTGGAATCAAGCTCTCTTGAAAATTGCAAAGATCTCGACTACCAGTCCCGCCAGAATTACAACCGGGGCCAGGACAGTTCTTCGAAAACTATAGATAATCGAGTCGTCCCAGACATCGGGACTGGGCATACTCCCTCCGGACATTAACAAAAGACCGAGGAGTATAAGACCTGCTCCTGCTCCCATCAGAATATAATTCTCCTTTTTGAAGATCAACTCTTTCGGCTCTCTGGTGGTGACTTGTTTTCTCACCCGCTGCGCGGTTGGAGTAACTTTTTTGGTAGTGACTACTTTCTTTTTAGACGCCTTGGATTGACTCATTAACCTCTATTTTGGGCAAAAATATTAGTAATTATCCGCTTTTCACGTGATATTTTAATTTTTTTAATCTGTTCTCACATATAAAGCGACTCTTGACTATTGATGTATTAAATTCGTCCGCATATTAAGAAACCTGGTTACGACTATCCAGGTACTGATATAATTGATCAACATTCCAACAATTATCAATACACCGATTAAATATAAAATGTACTCCGTGCTAAAATATTGTGTGATCTCCGGAAGCCGGTCTGCCACTATGTAATAGGTTATAATCAATCCGGCAATAGCCACCAGGGCACTGACCAGACCATGGCCCAGACTTCTTTTGAGAAATGGTCTTCTGATAAAAGACCACGAAGCACCCACCAATTCCATATTTCTGATGATAAATCGATTGGCATAGATAGAAAGCCGGATGGCATTGAATATCAACATCAGGGCTAAAGCACCCAATAAAAGACCTCCTCCCAGAAAGATCAGTGAAATCCGGCTTAGATTAGTCACCACCCCTTCCAGTAATCCATCCTGGTAGTAAATAGATAATACTTCGGAACGACCATGATTGTAACGTGCTGCAAGTTTTTCCAAAGAGGAAAGATCAAATGCCTCGGCTGACATCCGGAAGGTGATGATATCCGTAAGGGGATTGGGCATGTCTATTTCTAATAGTTGATCACCCAGATCATCACTCAGGCTAATTAATCCATCTTCCTTACTAACGTAAGTAACTGATTCAGAGAGCACACCAGGCTCAGCAGCCAGCTCCTCTTTTAGGGTTGCGATCTGCTTAGGTGTCGCCTTTGGATTGAGCTCGACAATGATCTCAAACTCCTCTTTGAGAGAATTAACAAATGAATTGGAGTGAATAGCCAGAAGACCAAATACTCCCACCAGGAAGAGCACACCACTGACACTTAGAATCGACCAGACGAAATTAGGCCTGGGTCTGAAGGATTTCCTTTTCTTCATAACACCTTAATATTGAGTAAAGATACAAATAGTAAATAATTATAAAGTGACAGAAAAAAAGGACAAAGGTGAGAAGGCTATTTCTTTTCTCTTTTGATCACCTTATCCAGGAATCTGGAAGTCTCATCAACCAGGTCTTGTAGTTCTTCTTCAAAGGATGGAGACCTCTTGACAACATCTTCATCAGGATGGTCCTTTTCCAGCTCCTGTTCGATCTTCTCTTTCTCCCGCTGTAGTTCTTCTTTTTGCTTTTCAAGCTTCTGCAAAAGATCTTTATCCTCCTGATTATTTTCTTCTTCAACTTTGCCTTTCAGTTTATCATAGGCATCACCGAGCTTATCGAAAGCTTCATCGTATTTCCCATCTTTAAACTTCTGGCGTTCATTTTTCATGAGCTCACCAATCGACTTTCCCACTTCCTTTACCTGCCGGAATACTTTTTCGGAAGTAGCCTTCTCGGATTCTGAGCCCCAGAAATAGTTGTATACCAGGACCCCTACAATAATGAGTAAAGCTAATTTGATCAGCGACCGCATGATTATCTATTGATTAGTTGAATTAAAAGAGTACTAAGGTCATTTATCTAATAGGATTAAACAACATTTATCGACCAATCCGTTCAAAACAAGGCCCTTATATCGTAAGGAAAGAGTTTACTGCACCTTTGATTTAATAAAAACCTATTATTCCAACGCAAAAGTGATGAAAATAGTAGAGCTAATGATTATTTGATAATTTTGCCGTCTCTTATCGAAAAGCGAAATCATGCAGGAATACAATCATCTGGAAACTGAAGAAAAATGGAGAAAATATTGGGAGACCGAGAAAATCTACCAGGTCAAAGAAGACCTCGGTAAACCGAAATTTTACGTATTGGATATGTTTCCCTATCCGTCAGGCGCAGGTCTACACGTTGGCCATCCGCTCGGATATATTGCCTCTGACATTTATGCCCGTTATAAACGACTCAAGGGGTTTAATGTACTGCATCCTATGGGATTTGATGCGTTTGGCCTACCTGCGGAACAATATGCCTTACAGACAGGAATTCATCCGGCGGTGTCGACTGCGACCAATATGCAGCGATACCGTGAGCAACTTAAGAAGTTGGGATTTTCCTTTGATTGGAGTCGTGAAGTCGCCACTTGCGATCCTAAATACTATAAATGGACCCAATGGATTTTTACGCTGCTTTTTGATCACTACTATGATGAGAAAGAACAGAAAGCCAAACCCATTACCGAACTTATTCAGTATTTCGAACAAAATGGTAGTAAGGGATTGCAAGCGGCAACATCCTACAAGGGATCTTTTTCAGCTCAGGATTGGCAAAAGTTTACTCGAAAAGAAAAACGGGAAGTACTGATGGATTATCGCCTCGCCTACCGCAAAGTCGGTTATGTAAATTGGTGTGAGGCCTTGGGAACGGTATTAGCTAACGATCAGATTAAAGATGGTGTCTCCGAACGGGGTGGATATCCCGTGGAAAAGAAGGCTATGACCCAGTGGTATTTACGTATTACTGCCTATGCCGAGCGATTGCTTAAAGACCTTGATTCGATTGATTGGTCAGAGGCCTTAAAAACCATGCAAAGCAATTGGATTGGTAGATCTGAAGGAGCATCCGTGTTTTTTCAGGTAAAGGATCACGACGATCAGTTAGAAATTTATACTACGAGACCAGATACTATTTTTGGAGCCACCTTTATGGTGCTGGCTCCAGAACATCCCCTGGTTGAAAAAATCACCACGGATGGTCAACGTAGAGATATCGAACAATATATTGACTACGTTAAATCAAGATCCGAGGTAGACCGCCAGGCAGAAGTAAAGACTGTTACCGGAGCTAATACGGGTGCATTTGCCTTTAATCCTTTTACAGAGGAAAACATTCCGATCTGGATCGCCGAATATGTACTCATGGATTACGGTACCGGGGCCATCATGGCTGTACCCAGTGATGATGAACGGGACCAGCGCTTTGCAGAAAAATTTGGTATCGACATCATAGATGTAGTGGATAAAACAGACTATCCGGGTGCCACCCTACATGATAAAATCGGAAAAATCATCAATAGTGGATTTATTACCGGGATGGAGGTACCGGAAGCTATCGAAGTTATGATCCAGAAAATCGAAGACCTTGGTATTGGTAAACGCCAGATAAATTACAAGATGCGGGATGCCAATTTCAGCCGTCAGCGATATTGGGGTGAGCCATTTCCTATTACTTACGACACAGAAGATATTGCGCATACCTTGTCGCTGGATGAACTGCCTCTGGAACTACCTCCTTCAGACGACTTTAAACCCACCCGGGAAGGGGATTCACCTTTAGCCCGGTTACATGACTGGGTTGACCTTCCAAACGGATTTAAGAGAGAAACAGATACGATGCCAGCGGTAGCCGGCTCGTCCTGGTATTTCCTGAGATATATGGATCCCCATAATGACGAGGCCTTTGCCAGTAAAGACGCATTAAATTATTGGCAGGATGTCGATCTTTATATTGGAGGAGCAGAACATGCTGTATCCCACCTCATGTACGCCCGGTTTTGGCATAAATTCCTCCATGATAAGGGATTGGTACCAACAAATGAGCCTTTCAAAAAGCTAATTAATCAAGGAATGATTCAAGGCGTAATTGAATCAATTTTTCTGCAGAAAGAAAAGGTAAACGGGTACCATCGTTTTGTCTGTGCTTCGCTGGCATCCGAAGAGGATCATATGGATTTCGCGAGAATACCTGTGCCTATCGAATATGTCAGTGAGTATGGAATGGATAATAGTTACCTTGACAAA
>JAGQWV010000192.1 GCA_020437045.1 Saprospiraceae bacterium
CCAATACCGATGGTGAAGGATGATTGAGGGAAATCATCTCTCAATTCCAGATTGAGAATTTCCCGGGTACTTCTTTTTTGTAAATGTCCATACAAATCATGTGCTGCACAATCAAAAGCACAAAGGAGGAAGGGTTCACTACTTAAAATTGGCGAAATCTTGAAAAAATATTCTTCAGGAGTAGTGAGCTCAATAGCTGTCAACTTGGATAGATTTTGCTGAATAATCCCCTCGAAGCGCTCTAATGAAATTCCATAGTAGGTGATTTCTGTGGCTTCTCCAAGACCGGAAACTCCATTTTGAGTGAGTTTAAGGATTAGTGCTCTCCGATGAGTAAAGGTTCCTTTGGAAATGACAAAGGGTGATGCCAGTGGCAGTGAAAATATTTTCCAGCTTATTTCCATATTTACTTAAAGGGTTGGTGCTTCTAATAATTCCAATGTCCGTTCGTTCGTATTAAATCGCGCTTCAATGCCAAATGGTAAAGTACATTGGTTGTCGATATGACCCATCGAAAAACCAGCAATGACCGGACCGGAGAAATTTCGAAATTGATGGCGCAAGGTTTCTTCCAACGATAGAGATTTGTCACCCGGATCCGGATCGCAATCATTAAATTGGCCTAAAATGATGCCATTGGCCTGCGCCAGATCCGAAGCCTGAAATAGTTGAACTAACATCCTGTCTATGCGGTACGGCTTTTCTCCAATGTCTTCAATACAGACAATTTTTCCTGAAAAGCTTGCTTGATAAGGTGTCCCCGCCAAAGCAGCGAGTATAGACAAGTTACCGCCTATGATTTTTCCCTGGGCACTTCCTTCCCTGATGGTGTACATGTTTTTTTCAGCATCTGGTTCCGATGAAATGGTAAAAGGTTCATGTTGCATAACTGTCTTTCTTAACCAATTCAAAGAATAATCCGTGGGCTCACTGGTCGCTACAGGTCCATGAAAAGTAATCAGGTTACATTGCCTGTCCAGCGCCTGATGGAAGGCGGTGATATCGCTGTAACCGATCAACACTTTAGGATTTTTCCGGATCAGAGCATAATTTATCTCTGGTAATAATCTGGTACAACCGTATCCTCCTCTCAAGCACCATATGCCTTTGATCTCCGGATCGGAAAACGAAAGATGAAGATCCTCCAGCCTTTCGGCATCGGTACCAGCCAGGTAACCATTTGCTTTGGAAGCGTTAGGACTAATCCAGGGCACGAGGTCTAATTTTGAGCATGTAAGCACAGCCTGCTCAATTTTTTCCGTTGATAGTGCACTGCCAGGAGCAATCAGACTGATCTTATCTCCCGGTTTAAGTGTCTTTGGTTTAATCACCTTGGCACTTGTCCTCATAGGCTGATAGATGCCGCCCAAGAAAGCAGTTGAAATCGTCTGTTGAAAGAAACGCCTGGTCATGCGGTGAAAATAGGGAAAGTGCAGGTTAATCCCCATTTTATGAGCTAAATCTTTGCAGGTGAAAATTGCTTGTGCACCAGGTAACAGATGATGGGAATTTATACAGTTTTTAGATAAAATCACAGGTGATATTCTCTTTCATACCCTCAAACTAATTTATCTTACTGGACAAATATTCGAGAAGTAGTAATGGTTAGATTAGAGAAGTATTTCCAGTTTATAGTAATTTTATTGGTGGCCACAGTTGCTGATGGTCAGGTTCTTCTGAAAAATAAAGATGCCATCCTCCCCTTGCAGCATCTGGATCAATTTCATTTTGAAATTTATGGATCCGTTGATTCATTGTTGATTACTGCGCGAAAATTTTCAGATTACTATAAAGAGGAGCATGAACCCACCCGGCTCATGACTACCAATAAGGTGCGATTATTCATCGTAAAAGATTCATTAGCCTTGACGCAAGCAGCGGAGACGGCAATGGATCAGAGAAATATCGTCTGCTTCGTTGGCATGGAACCTCAGTCACTGGGATGGGCCGATGCCATCATCTATCTAGATCAGGCAAACACTGCGCAGATGTCGGTTATGATTCAGGCGATTTTTGGTGCTCGAGGATTTGCAGAAAAACTGATGATGAATCAGGGGCCTTTCCTTTACGGCAGTGGCATGAATACTTCGGGAGGACTCCGGCTGCAATTTCTGGATGATCAGGAAGCCATGCAATATCAACCATTAGCTGATACCATGGATCGGATCATGCAATTGGGTCTCGACAGTATGGCATTTCCCGGGGCACAGCTGTTGGTGTTGCATCAGGGAAAGGTGGCGATCATGAAAGAATATGGCTGTCAAAGCTATGATGGCTGTATCCCGGTACAAACCCGTGATCTTTATGACATGGCATCGATTACCAAGGTCTCTACGGCCACACCAGCGTTGATGTATCTGTATGACCAGCATAAGATTGATCTTGATAAAAATTTATGTGATTATTTTCCCGTTCTGTGCCATTCAAATAAGGGAGATATTCCGCTTCGAGAAGCACTGGCCCATCAGGGAAGATTAATGCCATACATTGTATATTATCAGGATGCATATCGGAAAAACGGCTCTTTTAAAGCCCGCACTTTGAAACATGACTGGTCAGAAAGATATCCTATCAAAATCACGGACTCACTATATCTGCACAAAAAATTTAAGAAGAAGATCGACAAAGCCATTAAGAAGTCTCCTTTAAATCCGGAACCGGGATATGTCTATTCCGGGCTTACTTTTCTGCTCTATCCGGAATTGGTAAAAAGGCTTTCCGGTGAGCGGATTGATAGCTTTATGTATCATCACTTCTATGACCGTTTAGGAGCTACGCGGCTCACATACCGGCCTTTGGATCGGTTTGCTCTGGATGAAATAGTTCCGACAGAAATTGATACCGTTTTTCGACACCAATTAATCCATGGTTATGTACATGATGAAGCGGCCGCGATGCTGGATGGTCTATCGTGCAACGCCGGTCTTTTTGCCACAGCCCTTGATTTAGGTAAATATTGTCAAATGCTCCTGAATAAGGGAAGTTACGGGGGTGAAAGATATCTTAGCGAAGAGGTAGTCAGAGAATTTACCAGAGTACAGTATCCCGATAAAGATAATCGACGAGGACTGGGGTTTGACAAACCACTACTGGAATATCGTGAAGGGGCTAGTTATGTAGCCCGGTCGGCAAGTCCTGATAGTTTTGGTCACACTGGTTTTACCGGAACTTTTTTCTGGATAGATCCGGCCAACGAAACAGTATTGATTCTCTTTACCAACCGGGTAAATCCCACTCGCGCCAACGGTAAGTTGTACCGATTAGGTATCAGGCCTAACCTACATCAGGCTATTTATGATTTTCTGGAGAAATGAGTCACTGATTCTTAGATAGATAATATGATCATCATAAAAAAGGCCAGTGTTATCACCGGCCTTTATAAAACAAAAGTTGAATCTTTTATCAATCACTCATTAGATGAGTTTACAAACCCGGTCTGTAAGTTGAGCTAGACGAGCACTATATCCAGCCTCATTGTCATACCAACTCACCACTTTAATAAAGTTTCCACCCTGCACTTGAGTCATCAAAGAATCAAAAATAGAAGAATGTGGATTACGAACAATGTCTGCAGAGACAATAGGTACGGTGCAATACTCCAAAATACCTTTCATTGGACCTTCTGAAGCAGCCTTAAAAACACTATTTATTTCCTCTGCTGTTGCATTTTTTTCTGTCAAAACATTCACTTCGATCAATGAACCGTCGATAATTGGAACTCGAAGGGCAATCGCACTCAGCTTGCCTGCAACTTCCGGTACTACCTCTCCAATTGCTTTGGCCGCTCCCGTCGAAGTAGGAACGATATTGTAGGCCGCTGCCCGCGCTCGACGTAAGTCTTTATGCGGCGCATCCTGAATATTCTGGTCACCAGTATAAGCGTGCGTAGTGGTCATGCTACCTACTTTCACACCCCAATTATCATTCAAAAGTTTAATCACCGGTGCAAAACAGTTGGTGGTACAGCTGGCATTGGAAATGATGTCCTGGTCCGCACTCAATTCATCATCATTGACACCCAATACAATGGTTTTTATGCCACCTCCTTTACCAGGAGCAGAAAGCAATACTTTTTTTGCTCCAGCATCCAGGTGTAACTTTGCCTTATCAGCAGCCAGGAAGATCCCAGTACACTCCAGAACAACATCAACACCTAATTCTTTCCAGGGTAAATTAGCTGGATTTCGCTCAGCCGAAGCATGAATCTTCTTTCCATTGATGATCAGATAATCATCAGTTGCATCAACAGTACCGTCAAATGTACCATGTGCAGAGTCATATTTGAATAGATGAGCCAGGGTAGCATTGTCCGTCAAGTCATTGATGGCTACTACCTCAATATCCGGGTTTTGCAATAAGTTTCGAAAGGTTATTCTACCTATACGGCCGAAACCATTAATCGCTACTTTCTTTGACATATT
>JAGQWV010000005.1 GCA_020437045.1 Saprospiraceae bacterium
GAAGTATTACGACTACTAAAGCAATGTTCGCTAACCGACATCTTTGAATTTGAAGGAGGGCAGATCTCGCTCATCGGTGTATTGTTGGATGATTCGTCACCGATTGTAAATATGAGTATCAAGGAGGTCGATGTGGTTTATGACAAAATTGTTTTTAAGCCTATCGCACTTTTAAGGGGGCATCAGACGATCATACCCAATCCCAACAGCATTTTGCGGAGAAGTGATCACATCTATTTTCTCGCCAGAAATGAGGATATCAACACGCTGGTTAAGATTGTCGGTAAAGATGATGTAGTCGTTAAAAATGTGATGATCATCGGTGGTACTGAGCTGGGCCTTAAAACTGCGCAATTGTTGGAAGAACATTATAATGTACTCCTTATCGAGAAGGATAAAGTACGTTGTAAAGCCATGGTACAGGATCTTCATGATACTTTGGTGGTCTGTGCCGATCCCAGTAATTTAAGCGAACTGGAAGAAGAAGGATTGAAAAAGATGGATGCCGTTGTCGCTCTTTCGGACAACTCGGAGTCAAATATCATTGCCAGCCTTATGGCGGAAGAAGCAGGTGTATATAAGACGATTGCATTGGTCAGCAATACACATTATGTACGGTTGTCCCAGAATATAGGAGTGGATACACTTATTAATGAAAAATTGATTGCTGCAAATAATATTTTCCGGTTTGTAAGGAAAGGAAATGTAGAGGCGATCACTGGTATTCATGGTTCTGATGCCGAAATCATTGAGTTTCATGTTACGAAGGGTCACCGGGTAACAAAGCGATCAATAGCTGATCTTCATTTACCGGCTTCGGCACTGATTGGTAGTGTGCTAAGAGGCAAGGAGGCCTTACTGCCCGATAATGACTTTCAACTGCAAAGTGACGACAAGGTGATCATTTTTGCCCTTCCTGAGGCGATTACCACCGTTGAAAAAATATTCAGGTAAGACGATGATCAATTTCAATGCTATTTTTCAGATCGTTGGGATCCTGCTCATGATTGTAGGGGTATTTATGTTTACTCCCATTATTTTTTCCTACTATTTCCACAGCGGTGATGAACTGCCCATCTTTATCAGTGCTGTCATCACGATGATAGTCGGGTTCTCTTTTTTTTGGGCTACGAGAAAAAAAGATCATACGGTCCAAAAGCGGGAAGGTTATCTAATCGTATCCGTGGGATGGGCCTTTATGCTCATAGCAAGCTCACTACCATTTCTGGTTAGTGGTGCAATACCCTCGGTGACAGACGCATTTTTTGAAACAGTTTCCGGAATGACCACCACCGGGGCATCCATCTTAAACGACATTGAAGGTATGCCCAAGGGTATTCTCTTCTGGAGAAGTATGACCCAATGGATTGGTGGGATGGGGATTATTGTTTTGACGATCGCTATTCTTCCTATACTGGGTATCGGAGGAATCGAACTTTTTGTGGCAGAAGCACCAGGACCAACATCTGATAAGATTCATCCCAGAATTCGTCAAACCGCCAGTGCTTTATGGATCATCTATGTGTCCCTCACAGCTATTTTATGTGGGCTGCTCTATTTTGGTGGAATGAGTTTCTACGATGCGATTAATCATGCATTGACCACGATGGCTACTGGTGGTTTTTCAACCAAGAATGCCAGTGTGGCCTTTTTTACCAGCCCATACATTCATTATGTCTTGATCGTCTTTATGTTTTTAGCAGGAGTCAACTATACCATTATTTTCTTTTTGGTGAGATTTGATTTGAAGAGAGTTTGGAATAACGAGGAGTTTAGAGGGTACCTGGTGATTGTTGTATTTTTTGCCATTCTGGCTTCGCTTATGGTCCAACATGCGACGAATGGTCCCTGGGAGAAAAGTTTTCGAGATGCTACTTTTCAAGTGGTCTCTTTAATAACGACGACTGGCTTTGTAACGGCAGATTACACTGCGTGGAAGACCAGTCTGACGGCGTTATTTTTTATCCTGCTATTTGCCGGGGCCAGTGCCGGTTCGACTGCCGGGGGTATCAAATTGATTCGACATGTGGTATTTGTGAAAAATTCATTTTTAGAGTTTAAGCGTTTGCTACATCCACGGGCAGTGATACGGGTAAAAATGAATAAGGAGATCGTTCCGGCCAGAATTCTTACCCATATCCTCGTTTTCCTATTGATTTATCTTGGCGTCTTTGTGATCGGATCAATCGTGGTATCGGGATTGGGAATGGATTTTCTTTCTGCCATGGGGGCAGTGGCTACCAGCTTGGGTAATGTAGGTCCGGGTATTGGAACAGTGGGACCTTTGGATAATTTCGCACCACTTTCCGATGCGGTCAAATGGGTATTGATGTTTTTAATGTTGTTGGGCCGGCTGGAGTTATTCACCATACTAATTCTCTTTACACCCTATTTCTGGAAAGCTAACTAGGGGAGACATTCCGGCAAGTGCCGCATGACGTTTTTTAGCCACTTTTGCTTTTCATCCCAATTCTGGACCCGCTATCGCAAATTGATTTTCCGGTATTCCCCAACTGAGAGTGCCGCCTCTTTGCATTCTGATAAATTTACGTTCAGCCTCAAAACCAGCGTGCTCCAGCATGGCATTCCAGGAGGACTGATCAAATGCATCGACAATCAGGGGTTCTCTGTAATGTGTGATCCATTGCGATGTAAATAGCCTGTATGCCTTTGATTCGGATTCGGCAGTTAAAGGACCTATTTGTGAGGCAGTCCGTCCTTGTCTTCCAAGGATAAAATTATGGTCGTCGAGGGCATTGATTCGATCAGGATACTCTGACGACAACCATTGTAAGATCATTGTGCGATCGGCACCAAAAACCTTTTGATCGAAAAACGTCCAATTCGATTTCTGGATATTTTCATCATCGGGCCGGGTTGTGGGTTCAGGCATGATCGTATCGGTTTTATTCCACCGCCATCTGGTTAGGTGATGAACAGCTCGAAATCCAAAATGCTCATAAACCTTTGCTCCCTGCGGGGTGGCATCCAGGCCCAAGTTTCGATCCGGATAGCTTTGCAGCATAGCATCCATCATCATCGAAGCAATTCCCTTTCTACGAAATTCGGGATGAACCAGTACCATGGCAATCCAGACAAATTCATGGTAATCGATGCTGGTGATCGAAGCAATTACTTGGTGTTCAAATTCCACGATCAAATTGATGCCAGGAGTGTTCAGGAAGATCCACCAATCTTTCTCTGTTTGATTCCAATGGGCTGCTTCCACCAGTAACATAGCCTGCGGGACATCAGTCATCAGCATCGGACGAATCCGGCAATCTATTTTTGCAACCATTTTTTCAGGTGCTTTCTGACAAATTTGTCGTCATTGAGATGGGGATAGGCTTTATAGACGCGGTCGATTTCTTCCGCCTGACCGGGAGATAGATCCTCTTCTTCATCCAGACACCAGATACCTTCAAACAAA
Source organism: Saprospiraceae bacterium (assembly GCA_020437045.1). GTDB lineage: Bacteria > Bacteroidota > Bacteroidia > Chitinophagales > Saprospiraceae > JABDMH01. Next base: position 3,431 of record JAGQWV010000005.1, read on the forward strand.
CCTTGCCGTCGCAACACCTCATGCAAGCCGGCAATACATCCCTTAAATTGATTTTGGGCATCGAAAAAAGCAGCATTGGAATCAGTGATCTCCTGGGCGAGACTGAGCGTGTCCATCGTCAGATCTGCCTTTCCAGACTTGATTTTTTTTGCCAATTTCAACAATTCAACCGCTTTTTGTGTCCACACGGCCCAGTGACCAAGTAGACCACCGGCGATGTCTTTTTCTACGACACCTTTTGGAGTATGAATTTTGTAGGTGGTGATTAAATCCAATAGAATATTGTCATCGTTACCAGTATAGAGCGTAATATCATGGACTCTTGATGAATGGCAGACAGCCTGAACCACATCCATGGTTTGATATCGATTGAATGGGGCAATTTTAATCGCCAGGACATTTGGGATTTCACAAAATTCTTCCCAGAATTTTCTGGTAAAGACTTTACCACCGACGGCGGGCTGTAGATAAAATCCAAAAACCGGCATGACTTCACTTACCATTTTTGCCCGGTACAGCAGCTCTTTTTCAGAAAGAGCCTGTAATCCATTGTTACTAACCAAAACTAAATCATATCCCAGCTTTGCTGCTAATTCGGCTTCTCCGACAGCTTGTTTTGTCAATCCACTGACTCCGGCTACTTTAATAATGTTACTTTTTCCACTCTTTTCCACTTCCTCAACCGCCAGGGACAGTACTTTTTTATACAGATCGATTTCCGGATCACGGATGGCAAACTGGGTAGTATGTACTCCAACAGCAAGCCCTCCAGCTCCAGCATCCAAATAATAACGGGTGAGTGCTCGTTGCCTTTTGCTATCGATCTTTCGATTTTGTTTGAGGGCTAGTGGATGCGCGGGAATGACGGTGCCTTTCTGCAGTTTTCGTCGAATTTTATTTTCTATTTTTTTCATGAAAAGTACTTCCTGTTTGATGTAAGGAGATTAATAAAATGTGGTTAGAATTTTCCATCTCGGGTTTCAAAGTGGGTTGGCTTGTTTAATAATTTACCACCTTCCCTAATCCACTGGGCGGTCCAATCCAACATTTGCTCAATAGATACTTTTGGAGGTCCAAAGAGATCAAAGGATTTGGCTGCATCATTCAGCAAAGCGGTCGGTTGGGGAGAACCCGTGAAGGTGGGGGTCTTATCAAGTCGAATACCAATTTGTTTGGCCAATTCTTCAACTGGTAAGACCTCAGGTCCAGTGATGTTCAGATGATTAGCTGGGGCGGTACAATGGAGGAGTGAACGAATGGCGTATTCATTGGCATCTCCTTGCCAGATGACATTCACATGCCCCATGGTCAGATCTATGGGTTTTTGATTCCACACTTTTTGTCCTATGTCATTCAGAACTCCATAGCGTAAATCAAGTGCATAATTCAGTCGGTAGATCAGTACCGGAGTATGGTATTCGAGGGAGAAGTATTCAAAAATACGTTCCCTTCCTAAGCAGGACTGGGCATACTCACCAATCGGTCCGGGTTGGGTGCTTTCGGTAGCTCCTCTCGAGTCTGTGGGCATAAGTGGGTAAATATTGCCGGTCGAAAAAGCTACAATATTAGATTTTGAGAATTTCTGGCAGACCAATCCGGGCAACCAGGTGTTCATTGCCCAAGTGTAGGCCTGATTGCCTGAAGTCCCAAATTTTTGACCGGCAAGATATATGACATTTTCTGCCTGGGGCAGTTTATTAAGAAAGCTGGGATCGAGGAGGTCCCCTGCTATCGTATTCACACCATGATCTTCCAGGTATTGCCGGTTAGTTGAATTAGAGAAGCGCGAAACAGCAAAAACTTTCGCAGAGCTGCCGGCAGATTTCAAGCCATTTATTAAAAGAGTGGTTAGGCTTGGTCCCATTTTGCCGGCGGCACCTAAAATCATAAAGTCACCTTCCAGTTTCTTTAGATCCATAATCAGTGCTTCTGAAGGAACAGAGAGCATCCGATCCAGTTGTTCTTCGTCCTGTATCAAAATCATCTTTTAAATTAAAATATTAGTCGTTTTAAATGGAATATAGCCAGTACTACCAGGAGGAGAAAACCCATTACCGGGAGGAGACTGCGACCCCAGGTGTATAAATTTTCTTGCATAATATCTTTTCTCCATGATAATTTCAGCAAGAAGAAAGCAGCTGCGGGAGCAACGACAATGGTGATGGCCTGAGCAAAAATGATGAGTTGTAAAGGGAGTTTGCCAAAAGCAATAGCTATAGCACTACCAAAGATAATTACCAGTACAACCATGGCCTTTACCTTTTTACTTTGGTAATCATGTCCAAAACCAAAGGCATCTCCCAAAATAGTACCACCGATGGTGGCATTGCCCAATAATGATGTAAAAGAGGCGGCAAAAAGTCCTGTCATAAATAAAACTTTCGTCGTTTCTCCAAATAGCGGTTCTAAAGCCAGTCCTAAATCAGCAGCATGATTGACCTCAATGTTTTGGTGATGTAATATCGAAGCCGCACACATCATAACCATTGACGAAAGAAATCCCAGAATCAAAATTCCCCGGAGACTTTCTCTGCCAGATGTTTTGAGGTCATCAATCTTCCATCCCTTTGCCTGGACCAGATAGCTTTGGTAGAATGCACCCACGATAGAAAAACTGGAAGCAACAAGTGCTACTACCAGAAACTCAGAACCTTCCGGAATTTGAAAGGTCAGTCCCTGTACCAATGCTCCTATATCGGGTTTGCTTAAGATCAATGTGATGAGAAAACATATCAGCATCATCAGTACTAATCCGCTCATGACCATTTCCAGAACCTTGTAAAATGAACGGACATAAACAAGCATAATCGCCAAAAGGGAGATGAAAATAATCCAGAATGCTTGTGATATACCGAACATCTCGTAAAAGGCAACTCCGGCACCGATCGAATTACCAGCCTGGAAAGAAGACCCAATAAAAAATATACCTAATCCCAGCAGGAAGGCCGTGGGGCGGCCGTACAGCCGGCTGATGGTTTGCATTAACGATTCCTTCGTGAGACAACCAATGGTACCTGATAAGGTAGTATAGCTGATCATGAAAATGATGGAAACGATGATGACCCAAATAAGATTATAGCCGAAAGATGCTCCCAGCTTAGTATTAACGGTCAAGCTACCCGGGCCAAAAACCAGTGCTGCAGTGATCAGACCCGGACCTATTTTTTGAAAAATAGACTTCAATGATATACATTTAAAATGTTCAGCGATGTGCTGCTTTAATTCAGGTGCGTCGGTAGATTTTACCGGGCTGAAGGAAAGCAGAATCATTATCACTAATTCTGAACAAGGTAGGAATTGTTTTCCTTTTGTCGAAGGCTGGAAGAAATACTGCTATATGTAAATGTGGGCCCGTGGTCCAACCTGTATTTCCACTATCTGCAATATGCATTCCTTTCTCCACGATATCTCCCACATTTACTAAAGCACTATGTTGCTTAAGGTGTGCATAATCAGCATAGGTGCCATCCTTATGTTGGATGGTAATCACATTATTAAATTGCATACAGGAATAGTCCGGACATGATTTGTTATTGCTATCGACCACCCGGATTACCAAACCATCTCGCATCGCATGTACCGGTGTGCCAATCGGCATGTTGAAGTCAAGTGCATATTCTCCCTGATGCGATTGTTGTCCCAAATATCCTTGCGAAACTATTTCGCTATACCCACGCTCAAACGGAAGTTCATAAAAATAATTTGTATCATATTCATGCACAGATACATCACCAAGACAAGAGCGGGCTGATGTTCTCAATTTCCAGGATTTGCCGGGAATAGGATGGAGGCTGGCAATTTTTTGCCTTTTCTCATTTGCTCTAAGAACGGTAATGTCGCCATTTTTAAATGCAGTACGCAGACCTTTTAATTCGAGTTTTAATTCGACGGAGACGGGAAAAATTTCATTATTGTCGGCATAGACGATGATACTCCCGTCTTTCAAATCTTCATTGTAAAATTTGATATTTAAGTCTTGCCCGACGATACTGCTGATCACGGTGAAGAAAAAAATAATGGGAAGATACCACTTCATAGACATTTTGGCCAGTGTACGACTTTTGACTAAACCAGATTACGGCAGGATTTATTTTGCTTTAGCATTTATTTTAGAGTGAAAATTACTGCATACATGAGGAGTTGATTACTTCCTCATATATGCCTCTAATTTTATGATAATATATTATTCTAACTAAGTTCCCTGATCACTGCACACAAGAGGTGTACTCCCCATCCCGTAGCCGCTTTCATTTTACCAAAACGGGTATCTCCAAAAGCAATTCCCGCGATGTCCAGATGTGCCCAGGAAGGGTGGTCAGCAATAAATGCCTGGAGAAACTTTGCCGCAGTGATAGCACCGGCAACCGGCTTGGTCGATAGATTTTTAATGTCAGCGATGTCTGATTTCATTTCATCATCGTATTCATTCCATATCGGCAATGACCATACTTTCTCTCCTGTTTCAAAGCCCATATTATACAAGGTGTCCGCCAATTCATCATCATTGCTGAATAAGGCGGCACAGACGCTGCCAAAAGTACGTACGCTACTTCCGGTCAGAGTTGCCAAATCAATTATATGATCTACCTCGTAATTTCTGGAGATATAAGCTAGTGCATCAGCCAAAATTAATCTCCCTTCGGCATCAGTATCAATAATCTCGATTGTCTTACCACTGTAACTATCAATGACATCTCCCGGTTTAATCGACCGGGCATCGACGCTGTTATCAGTAATCGGTGTGATGGCTACCACATTGACCGGCCATTTCATGGCCGCGATAGCAGCAATGGTACCTAATACGGTCGCTGCACCTCCCATATCACTTTTCATGTAGTGCAGATTGGTTGATGGTTTAATGGACAAACCTCCGGTATCAAAAGTGACTCCTTTACCCACCAGGCCGATGGTGCGGGCATCTTTCTTTTTGTTGCCATGATATTCGGCAATGATAAAAGCTGGTTCGTTCTCACTACCTCTATTGACAGCAAGTAAAGCATGGAGTCCGGTCTTTTCTATTTTTGCCTTGTTTAATACCGTTGTCTTAATATTGTTTGTCCTTCCCTGGTTTTGGATCCACTGAATTATGTGTTGCGTATTTAATTTATTGTAAGGAGCATTTACCAGATTCATGACTTCCTTTTGATAAATCGCCATTATTTGGGCCTGGATGGCGATATCTTTTTCTGTTTTGGTAGCCGTTCTTCCGGTTATAAAAAGAATCTCTAACTTTTCGTTATCAAGCCAGTTGGTATTGTGCTTTTCGGTTTGATAAAGTGCTAGATTATAGGTGCTCAATTCTAAGCCATGTACTATGGGTGCGAGCACAAAATCGATATCTGTGTAAATCAGATCTATTTGAATTTTACCAGGCAAAGATGTTCGTTCCGTCATGAGCACTTCCAGCATGCTTTGCATAACTGCATCTGTGGTAAATTTTTCTGATAGATCTATAAGAATAATTCGATGGTTTTTGTTGGCATGATAAACTTGAAAACTACTCGGATATTTTTTCAGATCTTCTATCGTCACATAGATCCCATATTGTTTTTGCAAATAGTCGGAATACTCAGAATTAAAATATTGTTTATCTAAGACAACTATCGAAAAATTCAATTTTAAATCTGGTGATTTCTTAAATGTAAATTTCATAATGATTATTGATCAGTTCTTTTTCAGGAGAATGAGTTGCAATTTATTTAGTCATTGTCAAAAAATAGCCATTTGACGGCTTTCGGAAATTCAGCTCCCCAGAAAGTCTCATTATGTGTGGCTTTTGGATCTATTGACAATTTATAGTGGATGAATTGATTATTAATGGCTTTTTTCTGCAGGATTTCCGTAAAGAGTAAAAGCTCTTTTTCCATAGAAGAGCTTTCGTTTTTTCCCCCATATAAGTAAACGAAGGAAGGTTCATTATTTTCAAAGTCACGTGCCTCCCGGAATATTTGTGAAGATAACCACAGACTAGGAGAAAAAATCATCCATTTAGAAAATACTTCGGGATAGTTTATGGCGGTATACACGCTAATTAACCCACCCATCGAACTGCCTCCGATTCCGGTATGGATACGATGTGGTTCACTGCGGAATTTTCGATCCACATATGGTTTTAAAGTTTCGACAATAAATTGGGCATATAATGATCCTTCTCCGGGACCAAAACGTTCTGTATCAAAGGGGCTATATTCTTTAATTCGATCGTGACCTCCGTGCTCGATGGCAATGATGATCAAATCGCCAAATCCCAGCTCTTTTAAGATGCCCATTTTCTGGTCAATAGCCCAGTTACCAAAGGGTGCGTGTTCATTGAAAAGATTTTGTGCATCCTGCAGGTATAATACAGGATATCTTTTCTTGGTGCGATAGTAGTCGCAAGGGACGAGTGCCCATATTCTCCGCCGTTTACCTAGTTGCGGGATTTCAAAGTCATCTTCGATGATAAATTTTTGGGGCATAAACCGTACCGAAGTGGCCAATCCGTTGATACGCCAACGGGGCACACGGTCATGAATTTCATGAGAAGACGGATCTATCTTTCTGGGTGCCGTAACGTTACCCCAGCGATCCAGTTCTTCCTGATTCCAATCACCCTTGTGATAGCGATAATAAATGGGAGAGTGGTGCTCCAATGGAAATTGAAAATGAAATTTACCCGGTCCGATTTCAGTCATTTGATAGGCGGAATCCGCTTCAGCCCAGTCGTTAAAAGTTCCGGATAGATAGATTGGTCGTTCATCGGAGACCAGGGTATGGAGATATATGTCAATATAGTGGCGCTGTCTGGGCAAATCGTAATTTCCTTCTGGTAAATCCGGCCAAAAATAGTAATCTGTCAGATTTTAAAAAGGAGATATTGACCAACAACAGCATTAAATGATCTTTTCCGTCCCGGAACAACCTGATCACCGCACTACTCCTAATCTTAATACCAATTATTAGTATTAGGCAAACGACTACAATTGTCCAACCGGCCGGGTTTCTTTTCCGACTCTACCCGTCAGTGCGTCGCCCATACTCTCTCGCGCCTGCTCAGCCAGCTCCTGCAAAGAAACAACGATATCGGGATGATCTTTGGCGACATCTGTCGTCTCGCTAATATCATTTTCCAAATCATAAAGCTCAAGACCCATGTCATTTTGATCATAGTCTATAGGCAACCCATCATCTCTTCCCACCCGGCCATTTAAAGATCGATATTTATGCGGGAAGTATAACTTCCAACGACCATCACCACTTAATACTCCCTGTAGCTCATTTTGGTGATAATAGAAGTAGTATGCTTGATGATGTGGTTGATATGCTTGATCCCCGACCATCAATCCGAGCATATTTCTTCCATCGATCAGATGTGATGGAAGTGCTGCACCGGTAATGGCGCAGATGGTTGGCAAGAGGTCGATGGTCATAGCTGGTTTTTCCGTCTCAGAACCTGCTTCGATTTTGCCGGGCCAGCGCATGATACAGGGTACCCGGACACCTCCTTCCAATGCCGTGCCCTTGCCTTCTCTTAGTGGATGAGCCTCTCCGGAGTGGGTGCCATAGGATAACCATGGACCATTATCCGAGGTGAAAATCACTAAAGTATTGTCGTCGAGACCCTGTTCTTTCAACGTGCGGAGGATCTCTCCTACAGACCAGTCAATTTCGGAAATGACATCACCGTAGAGACCTCTCCTTGATTTTCCTTTAAACTTATCAGACACAAATAGCGGAACATGAGGCATGCTTTGAGGCACATAAAGAAAGAAGGGATTGTTTTTATTTCGCTTGATAAAGTCGACCGCGTGTTCTGTATACCAGGTGGTTATCATTGATTGTTCTTCCAAAGTATCGATGACTGTTTCATTCTCAATAAGGGGCAAAGCGGGGAAGTTAAATACAGTACCTTGCCATGGATGATGTGGCCACATATCATTGCTGTAGGGGATTCCGAAATATTCGTCAAACCCTTGTCGCGTGGGTAACAATTCGGGCTCCGAGCCGAGATGCCATTTACCATAGATAGCCGTTGCGTAACCGAGGGGTTTTAGTGTTTCAGCGATCGTCACCTCATTGAGATTCAGCCCTTTTTTGACATATGGCGAATATGCCCCATGGATACCGATCCGGTTGGCATAACAACCTGTCATTAGGGATGAACGGGAAGCAGAACACACGGGTTGAGAAACGTAGAAGTTTTTGAACCTCAAGCCTTCTCTGGCCATTTGATCGATATTGGGGGTCTCAATATCTGGCGATCCGTAGCATCCCAGGTCCTCATAGCCCTGATCGTCGGTAAATATGATTACTATATTTGGTGGAGTTACCTCATCATTGGCAGTGCTATTCTGAGTATGGGATTGGCATCCGAATAAGAAAGACATCAGGATGAGGCATAAAAGAGAAAAAGTTTTAAGCATATTTGTATCAGGCATTATATTGATAGAATGAAAAACAGTTTAAGAAAATTATTACAAGTGGTAAAATTAATCGTACCTCAGTCCATGATTTTGTTTCGGTTGGCGGTAATTTATACCTCCCTATTTTGTGCTTTCTCACCTGTAAATGGTCAAATACAACCCAATATAGTTATAATCTATGCCGATGACCTTGGATATGGTGATCTGGGATGTTATGGGCACCCAACCATAAAAACACCAAATCTGGATCAGATGGCCAGAGAGGGTATGAAGTTTACCCAGTTTTATGTTGGTGCATCGGTCTGTACCCCAAGTCGTGCTGCATTGATGACGGGACGACTGCCCATTCGTAGTGGTATGTGCAGTAGTCGCACAAGGGTCTTATTTCCCTTTTCCACCAGCGGTCTACCCGCAGAAGAGCTGACGATCGCTGAGGCATTAAAAAAACAAGGATATCATACCGGGATAGTAGGAAAGTGGCACCTGGGTCATCTCAAAGGTTATCTTCCCCTCGATCATGGTTTTGATCGATACTTTGGTTTTCCCTATTCTAATGACATGATCGAATATCCGGGGAAAAAACCACCTCTTGGGAAATATCCTCCCAT
>JAGQWV010000193.1 GCA_020437045.1 Saprospiraceae bacterium
CGCAGACTATCTCACATGGAAAAAAGACAGCTTGTTAGTCAAAAGTCTCACAGCAAGAGCGGAAAATGAGTACGGTGAATTTTTAACCGATAAAAAAATACCGCTAGTCGTTCTTGGAAAACCAAAAGGTGAAAGTATTCCCAGCCATATCACTTTTGAAACATTTGGTCAGTCCCTATTTTCCTGGGATAATGTAAACCATCAGCGGATACTTCCCCTCTTCCAATTAAATCAGATCTTTTATTTTGAGAACCCTGGAAAAAGCAATATTGTCGAAGCAAAAATAATTGCAAAAGAAATGGATATCTGGCCTGGTAAAAATGCTCTTCTTTACAAGAATGGCATGATGATCTTAAAAGTAGGAGAAGAATAATTTCACTAAATGGATTAGATCCAGAATTATTGATTCAAAGTTGGCCGAACATCATGTTTTTTATCCCTACTCCTAAAAGGCGTAATTTTCACCCACTTCACCCTTAGGTTGGGCAAAAGTGACTAAAAGGCTACCTGCTTTCTGGAGTGGCTTTCATATTTGGACTGAAGAAACATTCTATTTATCGACTTCTTCAAATTTATAGTTAACAAAGCGAATTATGCTTACTTTTTGGTTTTCATAATGATGAATAGATTCTCCATCCTCTCCAAAGACTCCTACAAATTGAAACTCTTCATCAATATCAAGTATCTCTCTGGCCAGCCCTGTGGTGATATCTACTCCTTCTGTCTTTAGCAATTGAGCAATCCATTTCATAACATTCATGCCATAATAGGTGTCTGTTCCAGGTATATCACCGTACTGCTCCGCAAAATTAGATCGCAAAGCCTTGGCATCTGCAGATCGGTATTCGACGGGCCTTGTAGAAGACAAGTGTACATGTAAATTTTCGAAATAGTCGTAATCCATACGGGACATTTCCATCCACTGCGGCAGTCCAAACACGGTTACCTCTTCTTCTCCCTTGGCAAAATTCAGCTTAGATAATGCTGCAATGACAAAGGGTTCGTCAGACCAAACCGGCACAATAAACCGACGATATCCACCTTCCTGAATATAGGTAACCAGGCTATCTGTCAGATCGGAACTACCAATATCGTAGACGATCTTCTGAGGAAATCTGAGTGAATCCAAAGTCGTAGCTCCCTCCTGGAAAAAGGCTAAAGTTTCGATATCTCTGGGATCATTTTTTGTCATGAGCATAATCTCATTACTGGCATAATTTTCCTCTACAAATCCAGCGATACGTTCGGCATGACTTTTTAAAGATGGACGTAACTGAATGTAATAAGGATTCGCTTCCTGCAGAGTGACGGTATTCCAGGGAGAGACAACCACTTGATCATGTTCCAGAGCATACTGGGATACCGCTTCTACCCGATCAGTGAAATAAGGTCCGACGATTATATCTGCGTCTATAATGGCCGGTATGTCCATGAAATTCTTGATAAAATCGGGATCTTCATCGGTATCGATTACCTCCAATTTTACTTTGACATCTTGCAGGCAATTTTGTACAGCATATTGCATTCCGATTAAAAACTCCATCATTCTGATCATTCTAACCGATGGCCTATCTGATACCGATTGTAATCTCCGGGCGCTCAGGGGAGCGAGCAGAACCACATTGTAAATATCTTTAAACTCCGTCTCTCTGGCGGTTGCCCTTTCGGTGATCGGGGGTGCCTGATCTTCTGTAAGCACTTTCCATTTTATCGTATCTACCGGGGATGGTGATCGCTCAGGAGTCCCACTGACCACATCTGAATCCTCATCCTTATTTGAAGTTTTGGAGGCAGGCCCAAAAATACCGCATCCTCCAAGCAGCAGGGTACTTACCAAGAGAAATACAAGGTGCTTACTCCCACTCAATAGTCGCTGGAGGTTTGGTACTAATATCATAGACAACTCTATTTATGCCTTTCACTTCGTTGATGATCTGACTTGAAATCTTTGAAAGTAAGACATGAGGGATATCACTCCAGTCAGCCGTCATCCCATCACGGGAGTTAACTGCCCGTAGGGCAACTACCTGTTCATAGGTTCGCTCATCACCCATCACACCAACACTCTGTACAGGTAGCAAAATCGCTCCTGCCTGCCAGATTTTATCATAATATCCGGACTCTTTCAAATGCTTTATGAAGATATAGTCAGCTTCCTGCAACAAGGCTACTTTTTGGGCGGTAATCTCTCCCAATATCCGAATTCCTAACCCTGGCCCCGGAAACGGATGCCGATGCAAAATTTTATGTGGAACCTTAATCTCGTCACCGACAGCCCTAACTTCATCTTTAAACAACATATTAAGGGGCTCCACCACTTTCAAATCTAAACTATCGGGCAAACCACCCACATTGTGATGGGACTTAATCGTCACAGAAGGACCATGTACCGATACAGACTCAATCACATCCGGATAGATCGTACCCTGCCCCAGCCATTTGATATTATGCAACTTTTCTGCTTCATCCTGAAAAACATCGACAAAGGTCTTACCGATGGCTTTGCGTTTTGCTTCCGGTTCGGAAAGGCCTTTTAAAGCGGTATAGAATCTTTCTCTGGCGTCAATTCCAACGACATTTAGTCCCATGCCTTGATATGAGTCTAGTACTTCCTCAAATTCATGCTTACGCAATAAGCCATTATCAATAAAGAAACAAATGAGTTGCTTACCGATGGCCTGATGCATGATCGTAGCTGCTACTGTTGAATCAACGCCACCAGACAATCCCATCAACACACCATCTGTCCCTATTTTTTCACGAAGTTTCTGGATAGATTCCTCTACAAAAGAACTGGGAGACCAGGTAGGCGAGCAACCGGCTATATCAAATAAAAAATTATGTAACAATTGTGATCCATGCACTGAATGAGTCACTTCCGGATGAAACTGTAAACCATAAACCGGAGCCGAAAATTTACCATTCCGGTTGCGAAAAATAGCCGTCTCTATCTGCCCGGTGCCAGCCACCAGTTCAAAACTATCGGGCAGGTCGATGATAGTATCTCCATGAGACATCCATACCTGGCTTCCTTCGGGAATATCCTGCAGCAATACATCGCTATGATGCCACTGATCCAAATGGGCTTTGCCATATTCTCTTTTTTCCGATCTTTCTACTCTGCCCCCGTAATGATCTGCCAGCAGCTGGGCTCCATAGCAAATACCAAGAACAGGAAGTTTATTCACGAATTGATCGAAATCAACACGGGGTGAATCTTCCTCCTTTACAGAACAGGGACTACCGCTCAATATGATGGCCTTAATATCAGGGGTTAAGGGAGGAATTTTCGAATAAGGAAAGATCTCACAGTAAACCTGGTGCTCTCGAACTCGACGGGCGATCAGTTGGGTATATTGGGAACCAAAATCAAGGATAACAATGCGTTCTTTCATTGTGCTGTATTAGTCTTCGAGGCCACGGCCTGTTTTTTTGATCGCACCTTTTTCACCCAGGTCCTTCAGTAGTTTGTCAAGGATGCCATTGATAAAGTCTTTACTCTTGTCGGTGCTATACATCTTCGACAACTCCACATACTCATTTAAAGTGACTTTCGTCGGGATTGTTGGAAACTCAATAAATTCACTAAGAGCCATCTTTAGTAAGATCATGTCGATGTTGGCTACCCGATCGACTTCCCAATTTTCCAACGAAGGAGCAATAATTTCCTCATATCCTGTATCTTTTTCAATGACCATCGCCAGGAGATTTTCTCCAAATTCCACAGCTGCTTCATAATCAGGGCGAAATGTCCTGTAGAGTTCTGGCGACTCGGGCAAAGCTTTTATGGTCTTCTTCATGGCACCCACAATCAAAGATTTGTCATCTTCCCATGTGGCGAAGTGATCGTCCATGGTCTCTTCAAAGAGTTCTTCTTTGAGTAGGTGTTTATATAGATTCAAGAGGATTTCCCTGTCATCTTCGCCATTAGTATTATTCAACACATAGTGCTTATATTCAGGGAGTTTTGCAAAACTCTTATAATACTTCCGAATGGTATCTTCTTGAATAAGATTTTCGATTCCCTTTTTCTTAAAGGTCAATTGCAAGTCAGGTTCTTTTACTAGAGCTTGAATGCACTTATTTTTATAGAGCTTCGCAGAAAATTGCTTGTCTTCCTCACTGGGTAGGTATTTGCTTTGCTTTCGCTCGGTATCTTCTACTGAAAACTCAGAGGTTTTAATCAGACTAAGGAGATTATACAGATACAGTTCCTGAGATCGATCAAGGGATTGCCGGTAGAAATCGAGTGCTTCTTCTGTACCAAGTTCTGGATCACGTCCCACCATATACAAGGCCTGCAATACCTTAATACGAATATTCCTTCTACTTAGCATGTCAAATAATTCAAAATAACGCTACTGACTTTTTCAAGATGGATGCAAATAAACAACTTTTTCAGTTTTTGCACCGAGAAAAAGCCTATTTAATGTAATTCATTTTCACTTCCTCAAAAGTTGGCAAATGCTTATAATGCCATTTATCTAAAATCCTGCCATCCTGCATGAGCACTATTCCTGGATTCGATCGGACGATCGTTTTCAATAGAATATCATCTGCCGAACATGCGGTAAAACTAATTCCGGCTGCCTGCTTAAAATCATTGATCATCTCTGTATCAGCACCTCCGATTACAATCAAACTTTTTACATTGTTGGCTTCAGCTGCCTGAGTAAATGGTACCACAATTTTTCTAAATCGATTGAGATAAGACTCATCCCACTCGAATACCGTCTTACTGACATCTCTGGGTTTTACCTCCGTACGGAAATTAATAGTGGTATCGGTGCCGACAACCATCGTATCGACAGGTACCCGGATCGAATCCATCACCTGCACCGTCTCTTGCCGACTACCATGATAATAAAGTTTATGACATACAATAAAGATGAATGGATCCGGATTGCTTAGTATTTGTTCTGTAACATCATCGTCATTGGGTCCATAAATGACAAAATCAGAAATCTTGGATTCCGGCACTTCCGGATCCGTCATTTTGGTTTCGATTACTTCCCAGTCCGTCTTTGGATAGGATTTATATTCCTTCAAATACTGCTGATAAGGGAGTTCCACAAATTTGCTGGTCAGGCGGTTTTTAAGTGTGTAACTGAGTACTTCCCTATTGGCTTCTGCCTCTTCCTCCAATTGCTTTTGGTTGCGGATATTGACTCCTTTTTTAAAGGGTCTAAAGTCAATACCGGGTAGATTCCAGTAAGCATTATTAATGCAATATAAGGTCAGTGCTACCGTGACTACCCAAACAACAATCGTTCGTACTTTACTGCTAAACAGCTGGTGCATCCGCTGATGTTGAAATACGAATATCAAAGCAGGAACGAGCAGCGCCAGGTCTTTATAAAATGAAATTTTCGGCTCCAGTTTGAGAAAATCACCAAAACAACCACAGTCGGTAACCTTCATCTGCAAAGGATTATATTCTGCCCATTGACTAAATTGAAAGAAATTAACTCCCTGCGGAACATAACCTGTCAAGAAGGTAAATCCGGTTAAAAACGTAAAGAAAATAACCAGCAATAAAAAGGCCCACGCTGTAAACTTTCGCTTGCTCCCCAATAACAACATCACCCCAAGTACAATTTCAAAAACAATCATGAAAATGGCAAAACTGGTAGAATAGTTTGAAAGCCAGGGAAAGATCGGAGCTAAAAAGGAAAATGCTGTCTCCCCAAAGGTATGTTGGAGTTCTGCAAAATACTGTTCCATTTTATAAGCAGTGCCTAATGGGTCGATAGCTTTAACGTATCCCGAGAAAATAAAGAGTACACCGGTAAAATTCTGAAGGAATGTCATTAACCAACTCTTATTTTTCCGGTAAAAGACTCCGACCGCTAATGTGAGAATAAAAGCGATTGCACCAATTGTTACAACCAGAGTGGTCAAGTTCATACCAAAATAGAGTTTTGTTGTTCTTCCAATTTAATTAAAGCAAAAAGAGCATAATTAACCATGTCCATAAAATTTGCATCCAGCCCCTCGGAGACCAACGTCTGACCTTTATTTTGAAGTATTTGTTTCACCCGCAGGATCTTCACGAGTATCAAATCCGTAAGTGAAGAAATTTGCATGAAGCGCCAAGCTTCCCCATAATCATGGTTCTTTGCCAGCATTAATGCTTTGGTTGTCTTAAACTTTTGGTCATATAATTGTATGACCGCTGCATTTTCTATGTCTTCCTCACTTGGCCCCATTTCCAACTGAATCAATGCCATCAAGGCATAGTTGACAATACCAATATATTCAGCGGGTATAGGGTCAGAAACTTTTGCCTCTTCGGTTTCCTCCAGTGTTCGAATTCTCCTGGCCTTTATATAAAGCTGATCAGCTAGTGAAGACAAGCGCAGAATGCGCCAGGCAGTGCCATAGTCCATCATCTTCTTGATGAAAAGATCTCTACATCTGCTAGCCTCCTGATCGTACTGCTCCAGTGTATGGTTCAAATGTTAATATTATCTTTTCGCAAATATAAAGTAATGAATCTGCCTGACTGAATTATTGCTACCATTTTTAATCGATCTCCTTGAATTTTACAAGGAAGAATGTCTTTGAGTCTTCTCAGTCACTTCCACTTACTCTAATGGTTATCCGGTCAAAACTACGCTTCCCATCGACTTCTTCCGGGTAGATACCCAGAGCCCCGGCTATAATTTGGTCAATCAAAACCGGAGGATGTGAAAGAGGTAATGAAAAAACAAGCTCTGGCGTAAGTGTTTCAAAATTATGGTCTTCCATAGGAGCCCGGAACCGGTTAAGGGCTTCCATCAATGCACCCATGATGTCATAAGAAAATGTCACCTGGTAATAAATTCGTCGCTCCACGATACGCACAGATGATTGAGCCAGAGCATCTTGTGCACTCAATTTATATGCCGAAGCTAACCCGGATGCACCAAGAAGTTTACCTCCGAAATACCGTGAAACAACTACGACTACATTGCTTAACTCAAAAGAATCGATCTGCCCCAGAATGGGCTTTCCCGCAGTCCCGGAGGGTTCTCCATCATCATTAAACCGGAATATCGAACGATCTGGTCCAATACGGTACGCAAAGCAATGATGACGTGCTTTAGGGTTCTCCCGGCGCATCTGTTCGACAATCTGTATTGCCTCTTCCACATTAGACACCGGTGCCGCTAACGCCAAGAACTTCGATCCCTTCTCTTTATAAATGCCCCGGACAGGTTGGCTAATAGTCTTATATTCGTCGAGAGCTTCCATCATCTGCGAATCCACCGGCCATCATTCATCGGAGAAAGATTAGTTATTTTTCTTCTCGTCAAACTTTAGGGACACTCCATTAATACAGTACCTCAATCCTGTGGGAGCCGGTCCGTCATTAAAAACATGCCCCAAGTGTCCGCCACAACGAGCGCACAATACTTCGGTACGAACCATACCGTAACTGGTATCGTTTTCCTCATCCACCGTATTTGCATACAAGGGCATATAAAAGCTTGGCCAACCAGTACCGGATTTAAATTTTGTATCTGAACTGAAGAGTGGTAAGCCGCAAGCACGGCAGCTATACTGCCCTTCTTTTTTATTGTCCCAATAAGGACCAGTAAAAGCCCTTTCCGTTCCTTTTTCCCGTAAAACATAATATTCCATTTCGGAAAGTTCCTTTTCCCATTCGGTATCGGATTTTGAAATCACCTCAAATTCATAAGGCTTCAATTCCGGCAACTTTTTATCGCGAACAACTTGAGAAGTGCCATTGCACGCCAAAAAGGATAAAAGAAAAAACATCATTATAATACGCATATACCTATTTTTTTGATTCTGTGTCCTGACGTTGCGCATACTCAAGTATTTTCCTCATAAAGTAGGCAATGGTCAGGAAAATGAAGTATGAAAATATAATCATAAAGAAGATCCAGCGCACAGAAAGTTGATCCGCAGCCGGCAAATGTGAAAATGCTTTGGCAAACCCAAACCCAGAAATCAGAAGAATGAGGAATCCGTAAATTGAATTCCGAAAATATTCACTTAAATTATCAGTCTTCAGCAGGTAAACTGCATCGAAAAAAGCATACAAAAGCAAAATGGTAGATGAAGTAATCCAATGATAAAAATGTACAGAATTAGATGACATATTAGCCAGTAGTATCAATAATTGCACCACCAGACATACCACCAATAGCCATATAGACAATTTGATGGGATTATCCAATGATGAAATGATCTTCTTCATGACTTTATAACTTTTGCATATAAATCATATTCTGTGGCATCGGTTATTTCCACATTGGCAAAATCACCCAATCTTACAAAATCTGTCGTGGCATCTAAAATCACTTCATTATCAACTTCTGGAGAGTCATATTCGGTTCTCCCAAAATAACTCTCACCTTCTTTACGATCAATCAATACTTTAAGATGAGAACCAACCAAAGCCTCATTATGTTCTAGTGAAATCTGACGTTGAATCTCCATCAATCTTCCCGCCCGGCGTTCTTTTAGTTCAGATTTGACATCATCTTTCAAGAGAGCGCCACTGGTCCCTTCTTCGTGACTATATTCGAAAACACCCAATCGGTTAAAGCGAAGCCTTTCCACAAAACTGCATAATTCATCAAACTCGCCTTCCGTTTCCCCCGGAAATCCAACCAACATGGTTGTGCGCAATGCCAGGTTTGGGACCGTCTCACGAGCATATTGAATCAAATCTTCCGTCTCCGCCACCGTAATTTGACGCTTCATTCTGGCTAACACGGCATCACTTCCATGCTGAAGAGGCATATCCAGGTAATTACAGATGTTTGGATGTTTAGCCATAACCTGCAACACCTCTCTTGGAAATTTTGAAGGGTAGGCATAATGTAACCTTATCCAATGCAGTCCTTCCACTTCCGCCAGCCGTTCCAGCAATTCCGCCAATTTACGGGTTCGATATAAATCTAGACCATAGTAGGTAAGCTCCTGGGCGATCAGGAGAATTTCCCGGACCCCGCGCTTTACCAATGATTTAGCTTCCTCCACCAGTGATTCGATTGATCGGCTCTGATGATTACCCCGCATTAGTGGAATGGCACAAAATGCACATGTACGATTACATCCTTCTGAAATCTTCAAATATGAATAATGCGGAGGGGTAAGAATAGACCGCTCTCCTATTAATTCATGCCGGTAATCAACGTCAAACCGAGCCAATAAAGCGGGAAGCTCCATGGTACCGAAGTACGCATCTACCTCCGGTATTTCCTGTTCCAGCTCCTCCTTGTAACGATGTGAAAGACAACCGGTAACATAAACTTTATTGATCTGCCCTCTACCTTTTAGATCGACATAATGGAGAATAGTATCAATGGACTCCTGTTTGGCTGCTTCAATAAATCCACAGGTATTTACGATGACAGTATCTACCTCGTTTTCAGGTAGTTCATGTTCGGCATCTAAGCGGCCGTTTCTCAGTTGAGTAACAATGTTTTCAGAATCAACCAGATTTTTTGAACATCCCAGGGTCACCACACTGACTTTGCCACCATTCCTTTTTGTCTTCACGAAGATCTTTATGTTTTGTTGACAGGACGAAGATACCCTTTAATCACAGACTGCCACGCCTGGTGTCTGAATCTCTTTTCCAGAAATTTGTTCGCATTAATAGGCATATGGCCGGTCATGGCTTAGTAATGAGACATGCAAATGATCACCGGTGCCACCATGTCGAAGCACATGAAATCCCATTGATCGAAAGTAGATTTTAAGCAGAAAATTTCGGATCGCTGATCTGTCATTGGTCCGAATATCTACGGCATGTGCATAGCCATTGCTCTGCCTATAGTGCAACGAATGTGCCTTGCTCGAAAGACCCATTTGGTGGTAATCTTCCGGCAGTCGGTCAGCATCCGTGATGATTATGTCCTTATCCAGCAAAACCAGGTTGGCAATTCCTACGCGTAATATCGGATGCAAACGGGTGTATTCTTTGCTAATTTCGGGTGATTTCACATTTTTTCCAGAAATAAAAATAAGGCTATAGCCTACGTAACCAAACAATAAAATTATTACGATTTGAAACCTCCTCCGTATGAAGGACGGAGGTGTTCCTATAAAAAAGATGAGATAAATTAACAGTAAAAGGGCAGTCATTACAAACCCTCCAAATACCGTAAGAAAGGGATAAATTGAATACTTTTCATGCAGGAACACTGACCCTCTTACCAAAAGAATAAATGGTAGTGATATGAAGATAGAATATATAAATAGCCTACTGAAAAACTTCACAAATACCTATTGAATGACAATACTCACAAAAATGCCAATCCTACAGTTTATGTCACGGGTTTTTATCGCAGGTCAACTATTGCCTAAATTATCCTGAAATACCTAATGCCAAAAATCTCCTTTTTGTTCCCTATCATCCCTAATTGGTCTTTACATCGTACCATTCTTCAACTCTTTTTAAACTTTCTAATTTACGGATAGCCATATGATAGAAGTTGCCTGGCACAGGGTTTGCGATCCATAAATAATTTTAGTCTAAATCGCGTTAATTTAATATCAAAATCGATGTGATGAAATCTCTTGTGCTGCTCTTGTTCTTTCTGTCCATTCATCAACTAACTTCCGCTCAATTTGGATTGACAGGACAATTTGTATCCGGAAGGGTCAGTCATGAGGAAACAAACGACCTGTCATCAAAAACGGTAGATCAATCCGCCTCCGGTTATTATTTAGGTGCCAATTACTGGCTTCGACTAAAAAATGTCCGCTTAGAGTTTTTTCCCGAATTAGGATTCAGCCGATTAAATACGAACGAAGCTGATGTTCAGGGTACAAGTGTGAGCAAATGGTCGTTGACGATACCGGCCTCGTTTTATCTTCTGGAATTTAAGGGAGATTGTCACTGTCCCACTTTTTCAAAACAGAATGATCTCTTCAAGAAGGGATTCTTTTTACAATTGATAACCAGTCTCGAACACGAAAAAGCCAATTTAGACACAACAATGGAAAAGTGGCATCAGAACCTCGGATTAGGGATAGGAACCGGATTGGATATCGGAATTTCAGACTTTCTTACCATTACTCCTTTGATACAATATTTGAAAACGGTGGTCACGACCAAAGATGCAGCACAACCAGGTACTTCAAGTGCTTTGAAAGCAGGAATTAGGATCATATTCAGGCCGGATTACCACTAAAGAACGCCTTATCTATTCTCCAGACCCCTCTGATCTGATTTCGCACCTTCATAGTTTTCGTAAATGAGAATCAAATAACTATCTGATTATCAACTAATTAATTTTCACAAATAATACCTGCATGTTGTAAATAGTGGGCAAATAAACATCGGGTAGGCCAAACTTTACCTTTACTTTTATCTGATGTCTTTAAATAAATACAGCAAACGAGTCACACAGGATCCTTCTCAACCAGCAGCACAAGCTATGTTGTATGCTACAGGATTGACAGAAGAAGATCTGCAAAAACCACAGGTTGGTATAGCCAGTACCGGGTGGGATGGTAATCCCTGTAATATGCACCTCAACGGCATTGCCGATGAAATTAAGGCGGAGGTGATGAAGCAGGATTTGATTGGGTTGATTTTTCACACCATTGGAGTCAGTGATGGTATTTCGATGGGCACTCCGGGAATGCGATATTCATTACCATCCAGGGATCTTATTGCCGACTCTATCGAGACAGTGGTGGGTGCTCAATGGTATGATGCTGTCATCACCGTAGTAGGCTGTGATAAAAATATGCCTGGAGCGCTAATGGGAATGGCCCGCTTGAATAGACCAGGAATTCTGGTATATGGAGGAACCATTGCTCCAGGTCATTACAATGGTCGCAAGCTCGATGTAGTGAGTGCATTTGAAGCGTTGGGTGAGAAAATCGCCGGTTCTATCACTCCGGAAGAGTTTAAAGAAATTATCCGTCACGCTTGCCCTGGTCCAGGTGCCTGTGGCGGGATGTATACGGCAAATACGATGGCTTCAGCCATTGAAGCTTTAGGAATGAGCCTGCCCTTTAATGCATCGAATCCGGCAAATAGTGCTGAGAAAAGAAATGAGGCTCCCGAAATCGCAAGGGCCATCCGTAATATTATGGAGCAGGATATCAAACCTTTGGACATTCTGACGCCTCAAGCTTTTGAAAACGCCATGACCCTGGTGACAATATTGGGAGGCTCCACTAATGCTGTGTTGCATTTAATTGCCATAGCAAAAGCAGCCGGACTGAATCTAACCGTTGATGATTTTCAACGCATCAGCGATAAGACTCCTGTGCTTGCTGATTTAAAACCAAGTGGTCAGTATGTGATGGAGGATCTGCACCTTCATGGTGGTGTTCCCGCTGTCCTTAAGCTACTGCTAGAAGAAGGCTATTTGCATGGAGATTGTATGACCGTCACAGGAAAATCACTGGCAGAAAATCTGGCATCGGTGGCACCAATTGGCTCGGGTCAGGATGTAGTTCATGATTTTAACCACCCCATTAAGACTACTGGACATTTACAAATCCTAAAAGGAAATCTGGCCCCCGGTGGCTCAGTGGCCAAAATCTCGGGAAAAGAAGGAGAGAAATTTACCGGACCAGCTAAGGTATTTAACAGTGAGCAAGAGGTGAACGATGCCATTTCTGCAGGTCAAATTGATTCCGGAGATGTCGTTGTGATTCGCTATTGCGGCCCTAAAGGAGGGCCAGGTATGCCCGAAATGCTAAAACCAACATCGCTGATCATGGGAGCAGGCTTAGGCAAGTCTGTTGCATTAATCACTGATGGCCGGTTTTCCGGAGGTACGCGGGGATTTGTTGTGGGCCACATTGTACCTGAAGCACAGGAAGGTGGGTTGATTGGTCTCCTTCAGGATGGAGACATGATCACCATTGATGCCGTTGAGAATATATTGAAAGCGGACCTTTCTGAAGCAGAAATCGAGCAAAAAAAAAAAGATTGGAAAGCGCCGCCCCTGAAAGCTAATTCAGGTTGGCTTTACAAATATGCCCGTATAGTCTCCGATGCCAGCAATGGCTGTGTGACTGATATTTTCTAATAAAATAATTGTATGTGATGACTACCAAAACTTTGTCAGCGAGCAAGTATGAAAACTCTACAGCAGTCAAAAAGAAAATAAGTGGTGCAGAAGCAGTCCTCTGCTGTCTTCTGGAGGAGGGAGTCGATACCATCTTTGGGTATCCAGGTGGTGCCATTATGCCAGTGTACGATGCTCTTTATCACTACATGGACCGGATCCGCCATGTATTGCCACGACATGAACAAGGAGGTATTCATGCTGCACAGGGCTATGCCCGGGTCACCAGACAAACGGGAGTAGTGATGGCCACGTCAGGTCCTGGCGCCACAAATTTGGTCACTGGACTTGGTGATGCCATTCTTGACTCCACTCCATTGGTATGTATCACCGGACAGGTCCATAGTCACTTATTGGGAACAGATGCATTTCAGGAGACAGATGTGATCGGATGCACCATGTCTGTCACCAAATGGAATTATCAGATTACTCAGGCAGAAGAGATTCCAACCATCATGGCAAAGGCCTTTCGCATTGCCAATTCTGGGAGACCCGGACCAGTATTAATCGATATTACCAAGGATGCTCAATTAGGGGAACTTGAATTTGAATATTCAAGAAATCCAGAGATCAGAAGTTATCACCCAACACCACCCATTCCTCGCAAATCTTTAAAAGAAGCAGCCGAACTTATCAATGCTGCTGAGAGACCGTTTATTCTTGCCGGTCATGGAATACAGATTGCCGGAGCTCAACAGGAGTTTGTTGATTTTGTAGAAAAGGCCGGCATTCCGGTGGGATGCACCATCCATGGTCTGTCTTCATTACCGAGTGGTCATCCACTTTATGCGGGTATGCTGGGTATGCATGGTAATTATGGCCCAAACCTGCTGACCGGTTCATGTGATGTCTTAATCGCCATCGGTATGCGATTTGATGACCGGGTGACAGGAGATGTGAGCCGTTATGCCAAACAGGCTAAAGTGATCCATATAGAGATCGATCCTTCAGAAATCAATAAAAACGTATTTGCCCACGTACCCGTACTATGTGATGCAAAGTCAGCCTTGAGTGAGTTGATACCCCTGGTAGAGAAAAAAGTCTACCCTGAGTGGATAGAACGATTCAGAGAGTGTGATGCGATCGAAAAGGAGAAGGTGATAAAACATGATATGAGCACTGGTGAAAATGGGATGATCCGCATGGGAATGGTGGTTCGAGAGGTAAGCCAGCAGACAGGCGGTCAGGCGATCATTGCCACTGATGTCGGTCAGCACCAGATGGTTGCCGCACGGTATTATGAGTATAAAGATACCAACCAATGGGTGTCTTCGGGAGGAGCAGGTACGATGGGTTTCGGCCTTCCTGCCGCATTCGGTGCCAAATTAGCCAGACCAGATAAGCAAGTGGTTTTAGTAGTGGGTGATGGAGGATTCCAGATGACACTTCAAGAACTTGGCATGTTATCCCAATGGGATGTTGCTGTAAAAGTCTTGCTACTGGATAACGAGTATTTGGGCATGGTAAGACAATGGCAACAATTATTCTTTGATAACAGGTATTCGTCCGTGGCTTTACAGAATCCGGATTTTGTAAAGATAGCCGAAGGCTTTGGAGTCAAAGGTAGAACCCTTTCTGATCCAGCTGAACTGGAAAGTGCGATAAAAACGATGTTAGATTATCAGGGGCCTTATTTGCTTCATGTAAAAGTGGAAAAAGAGGAAAATATTTTCCCTATGGTACCCTCCGGAAGTGCCGTAACAGAAATTATTCTAGAAAAATAATAGCAATGGAAAAAGAATTTACCATATCTGTCTTTAGTGAAAATATGGCCGGATTACTGCAGAGGGTAGTTTCGGTATTTACCAGAAGACACATCAATATAGAAAGCCTCACCACTTCAAAATCTTCCATCGAAGGAATTCATCGATTTACCATTGTGGTAAGAGTAGAAGAAGATTTGGTGCAAAAACTGGTGGCAGCGTTGGACAAGCAGGTGGATGTTATTAAAGCATTTTATTATAAGTCCAATGAGATTGTTCATCAGGAAGTGGCATTATATAAAATACCTACAGAAGTGTTTGCCAATGGTGATGAAACTGAGAAATTAATTCGTGCCCACAACGCCAGAATTCTCAGTATCGAACCAGAATATATTGTGGTAGAAAAAACAGGACATCAGGAAGAAACGGAGAGTCTCTTAAGAGAATTTGAGAAAAAAGGAATTTACGAGTTTGTGCGATCGGGCAGAGTAGCCATTACCAAAATAATGGAACCGTTAAACTCGTACCTTCGTTCAAAAATGGTTGAAAACGAAAACTAACTTTAAATAAATATTTTCAAAAATAGATAATTAAAAATGGCAAAATTGAATTTTGGCGGCGTGGAAGAAAACGTCATCACTCGAGAAGAATTTCCATTAGAAAAGGCACGTGAAGTCCTAAAAGATGAAACCATCGCCATCATTGGTTACGGAGTACAGGGACCGGGTCAGGCACTTAATCTTCGTGACAATGGATTTAATGTAATTGTAGGACAACGTAGTCCTTCAAAATCTTATGATAAAGCAATTCAAGATGGTTTTGTACCTGGTGAAACACTTTTCTCGGTTGAGGAAGCTGCTAAACGTGGTACTATAATTCAGTATTTACTTTCCGATGCTGCTCAAATTGCACTTTGGCCAACCATTAAAGAAAACCTGACACCGGGTAAGGCTTTATATTTTTCACATGGTTTTGCAGTCACGTATAATGATCGGACAGGCATCGTTCCTCCTTCTGACGTTGATGTGATTCTGGTTGCTCCCAAAGGATCTGGCACTTCATTACGTAGAATGTTTGTAGCCGGAAGAGGATTGAATTCCAGCTATGCAATTTATCAGGATGCCACAGGTCATGCTTTTGATCGAGTTGTCGCTTTAGGTATAGGTATTGGATCTGGATACTTGTTTGAAACAACTTTTAAACGAGAAGTCTACAGTGATTTGACAGGCGAAAGAGGTACTTTGATGGGAGCCATTCAGGGTATTTTTGAAGCGCAGTATTCAGTGCTCAGAAAAAGAGGTCATACCCCTTCCGAAGCATTTAATGAAACAGTTGAGGAATTAACTCAATCACTCATGCCATTAGTAGCAGAAAATGGTATGGATTGGATGTATGCCAATTGTT
>JAGQWV010000194.1 GCA_020437045.1 Saprospiraceae bacterium
GAGTATTTTCTTCATTATTTGAAATTCGGCACTAAGGGTCTCAAATTGGTCATTTTTAGTCGCCAGCTCCGCTTCCAGAGAGGCTACTTTTTCACTCAATTCCTGAACCGCCTTTACCAATGGAACGGTGAATTCAGCATAGCGCAAGCCATAGGTATTTTCCCCTGCACGAGGGCGGTCAACACCACTAAAATCAAAACCTACCTCCTGAGCGGCAGCATCTACTTGTTGCGCTAAAAAACCGGCATAGCGAATTTGGGCGCGGGATTCCATGGCCGATTTCAGGTCAGAAGGAATATCTATATCTAGGACTTTAAAGGCAGAGGGATCAAATTGATAAGTAACAGGTCTAATTTTATTGATAAATGCGAGACCAACAACATCATCCTGGATATTCTTTTTCAGACGCTGGTCACTGGTGGCTGTCCAGTTGACCGGACCCCCGATAAAACTAACGGCAGGATTTCCGAAATGCACCTCATTTGCTGCACCGGTGGTAGCACCGTAACCAATGGCCATGGCGTTATTTGCATTCACCTGTGCCTGCCGTCCCAGGGCCAGAGAATTTTGACCCATGGTTCTTGCACTATCACCCAGCGCCATGGCATAATCCTGAGACACGTAGGTCTGGCTACCAAGTAAGATGCCATGATTTTTAGTCTGACCCAGTAGCGCTTTATAACCGATGGCGATATTATAGTTGTTCTGCGTTTTAGGCTGTCCGGTCATCCGTGATCCGTATTCTTCAAAGTCTGCATCAAACCCCATCATAATATTATACTCACCTACCCGGTTTGTTCGGCCGGTATTAGCGCCTACGTAGGTGTTTCCTATACCATCATCAGTGTTGTTCAGGCGGTTATTTTCCCAGCCGGCGTTATGGCCTAAAAATGTGTTGTACCCGGCATGCTCAGTACAAGCTCCACTGGCATGTCCGATCATGGTGTTGCCGATGGCTACTCCGGCATCAATTCCTGCCGAGTCACCCACACAAGTGTTGTAGTACCCGGTTGAATTGTCAAAACCGGCTTCGCGACCCAGGTAGGTGTTTTGAAATCCGGATGTATTGCGCTTACCCGCTGATCTTCCAAGAAAGGTGTTATTGGAACCATTGGTATTTGCGGTCCCCGAACCTTGGCCCAGGAATGTATTGTTTTGGCCAAAGGTATTCATGGATCCGGAATCATCGCCCAGGAAGGTATTGTTGGATCCATTAGTGGTATTCCAGCCTGAGTGGGCACCTACGAAAGTATTATTGGAACCGAGCACGGCAGACCAACCCGCGTGAGATCCAATGAAGACATTGTCCAGACCGGTGGTGCAGCTATATCCTGCTCCCTGGCCGATAAATATATTGCCGGTGGAAGGGGGAAAAGTCGATGATAAAGGGGGATTGTAGTGCCAGGTAAATGGATTTCCAGAGGTCGTGATATTCATGCCAGCTCCGGCACCAATGATGACATGACCACTGCCTGTGTTTAAACGATAAGCCGATGAATCTCCATATACGATGTTAAAATTTCCGGTGGTAAGACTCGGTGCAGCTGCGAATCCCTGAATTTCGTTCATTGACTGGGCATAAGCAAATGCATGTAGGAGAAAGAGTGTACACATACTAAGCAGTAAATTTTTCATGAATTTTTTGGAGTTTAATGTTGAACCTTATGGCTTCTAATGTAGAGATTTTCCCTCAGAACAAGAACTTTATATAATACCATTAATTTTAATAGATATACCATTCGAGGAGTGCATAGAAAACGACTTGATGAATTTCAAGCTACACTCCAATCCTGGTATTCAGCATATGATTTTGATTGATGAAATTGCAAAATCATTTACTTCGTCCAATGGTTTCTAGCTGGTAATTGCGAAGCTTGTTACTTTTGATAGCAGGTGTATTGTCTTGGTGATCCCCTTTGACGATATCAGACTTATTAATTTTATTTTTTTCAATCCGATAATCTCAAATGAAGAATCTCATTGATATCCGTAGCGTAAATCGATTAGGCAGCATATTAATCTTAATAGCTAGTATTTACAGCCTTGAGGCGCAGGACGAACAGCCGTTAAATCTGAACAAACCGGAGCGAGAGCAATGGTTTTCTGATTTGGGTTTTGGCATGTTTATACATTGGAGCATGGATG
>JAGQWV010000195.1 GCA_020437045.1 Saprospiraceae bacterium
CCATCTCATTGACTTACACATCCAGAACAAAGTGCACCGGTACTCTATCGCGTTTCCTCATAGAAAAAATTCCTATCTAAATCAGTTTTCGGTAAAAACTTAATACGTGTCTAAAGCATTGACCGTAAGAAATACCATTGGTTTACTTATCATTTTAGATGACCACGATAGGGAAATGCTCCGGTCTCAACTTCGTCTTTAAAGTCCAGGCGACCGGTCATCCCCTCAAAGACACCGGTACCACTATCTTCGACAAGAGGATGCTGACAACGGCCAAATATTTCTGCTCCTGCAAAAAAACCATCATCTGTACAACCTTCGTATTTTGCCTCAAATCTGTAGTTAGTCCAGAAAGTTCCCGGAGTGCCATTGTAGGTTCCGACAAAATACTCGCTTCCCGTTTCCCGGTAAGTTCCACTGGGAGAACAGCCATAGCTCTCTACGTATACAAAAAGGCAACCATTTAAATCTCCGGTCAATTTGAGCGCAAAATCAGCACCAGCACCTTCCGACTTACAATCAGTTTCTTCTGCGTAATATCCCACGCCGGCGATCCGTGTCGCACCGGCACTGTTTTCACTTGATAACTCAGACGAGTGAGGAGTCAAATCTTTGGATACGGGTTGAAATTTGTCAAAATCCTCTGATTGACACCCGGAGGCAAGCACTAGCGAACTACCAGCTACTAGCCATAAGAATAAGTGTTTCATGTTATCTGTTTTAGTGGTTTATATATATTTATACGCTCTAAAAAAGTAGGATCTGATAAGCTTCTCTATTCCTGTTTACCTCCACTACCATGTCAAAACTATGGGGCAATCGTGGCTTTGACATGACCTATTTATCTAAATCCTTATACTATTATTTCAAATTCAGCAATGAAACAATAAGACAAATGGCTGGAAAAGATGGTCAGATTCTGTACCTCCCTCAAAGCCAAGATAAATTCATATCTTTTTCCACTCAAAGGATAGCATAAGATGAAACATTTATTACTTACTCTGTTGACGTTACTAGTACCGGTAATCTCATTCTCTCAACCGACGGCCCCTTTCGAATTGAAGGTAATTGACGGATTTATCAAGCCGCCCATGGATGGAAATATTATTCAGCCCACGGGAGTTTCCGTGAATTCTCATGGTCACATTTTCATTTTTAATAAGGGAAATCGAAAATTGATGGAATTTGATTCAGAAGGCAATTATGTTAAGTCTTTTGGTGATGGACTATTCATCGATCCACACGGACTACGAATTGATGCGGAAGACAACATCTGGACCACAGACCTGGAAATGCATGTTGTCTTAAAAATTAATCCGGAGGGCAAAGTACTAATGGTACTGGGAGAACGAATGAAAAGTGGACTTTTTGATGACGTTCGTCATTCTCCACTCTTTTTCAAACCAGCAGATATTGCATTTGGCGACAATGGTGACATCTACATTGCTGATGGCTATGGTAATCACCGGATTGTCCAGGTAGATAAGGAGGGCAACTTTATCCGGACCTGGGGGAAGCAAGGACCCGAGGAAGGCAACTTTGACAATCCACACAATATCGTGGTAGATCGTAACCGGGTGTATGTGGTAGACCGCTATAATAAGCGGGTGCAGGTATTTGATACGGAGGGCAAATTTATAACGGCCTGGACCCACCTGGGCACTCCCTGGGGCATAGCTAAAAGTCCGGAACGAAATTTATACCTGGTGGATGGAGATGCTGAAGTGATTTACAAACTGGATATGGATGGAAATGTACTGGGTAAGTACGAAGCAGGACCTGGTAGAAGCCCCGGCCACCTGAGAGCTGCCCATGGCATTGCTGTTGGTCAGCAGGAAGAGCTTTACATCACTGAAGTGCTGAATTGGAGAGTGCAAAAATTCCAACAATACTGGCATAAAGACGACTGGGAAAGAGTAATCACGTCTAACTGTGCAAATCATCGACATGAATCGGCTTTTGCCGAGGTCGATGGTAAATTTTATGCCTTTGGAGGACGCAATACCACCTCTGTCGATATCTATGACCCTGTCACGCATACCTGGACATCCGGTGCAAACAGCCCATTGGAGATGCATCACTTTCAGGCCGTGACCTATAAGGGAGAAATATGGGTGATCGGGGCATTTACCGGCCTCTATCCAAAGGAAGAACCCATCGCCTTTCTCTGGGTCTATAATCCCAAACAAGATCGTTGGCGCACAGCCGGTCGACTACCGGACGGACGACACCGGGGTAGTGGTGGTCTCGTGGTCTACAAGGATAAGTTTTATCTGTTATGTGGCAACGAGTTAGGTCATTACACAGGGCATAATACCTGGTTTGATGAATTTGATCCGCAAACCGGTGAATGGAAACAAATGCCGGATGCACCACATACTCGGGATCATTTTCAATCCGCGATCATCAATGATAAACTGTATGCGGCCGGGGGTCGAAATTCCAGCGCAAAGACCAATAGCGTTATTGATGCCACTTTTGGAGCCGTAGAT
>JAGQWV010000196.1 GCA_020437045.1 Saprospiraceae bacterium
TTTTTTGAATAAAGTATATAGCAGTAGAGAGTTTTATATAAACGGGGGCTGCTTTTTTCTTTTAAACGCTCAGAGTCCTGAGCATGCTGCCTCTTTTCTTAACTTTTTATTAAGACTCCTTTGGCCATAAATCGGATTTCTTCTTTGGGTTCGGTGATCTTGGCTATTTCCTCCTCCGATTTGCCGGCATCTTTGGCAAAGTGTTTTAAGTCTTCTACCGAAGTCATATCTCTGTAAGCCATTCCTTCAATGATCACATCTTTTCCGGCGGCATCTTTCGGGACAAAAAAGGCATAATCTTTAAATTGAACAAACACGGGCTCCTGCGCGGTGCCATCACTGATATTCATCCAGCAGCCTTTCATCTGGCATACGTTATTGATTTGACCGGTGACTTTGGCTTCGACCGAATCTTTTCCCTCAAGGGATGAGAGTAGGTCCGTGACAGTTATTGCTGATTCTTTGGTTATTTGATCTCCAAAGGATTGATAGTTATCACTTTGGGCATAACTAATGGAAGTGATAAGTCCGGAGATCATCAAAGTGGAAAGAAATTTGCTAAATAATTTCATTATAGAAGAATTTGTTTGGCTACAAAAATATGAACAGTTAACGTTTTAACCTGACAATATATTCCCTGCTATTCAGTTAATAAGTTGTCTAAAATCTTTAAGCGTAGCGATCAACCTATACAAAATGAAACAACTTCGATTAGATGAAAAATTTGCTTGCTGTAGTGTTGCTTTGTCTACCCGTTATTTTATCAGCCCAGTGCATAAAGGGTAATTGCAAAAATGGTAAAGGTGTATATCGCTACCAGAATGGAGCAATTTACTCAGGAGATTTTACGTCAAATCAACCCGATGGTCTTGGTACACTCATTTTTTCCAATGGGAACAAATATGTAGGACATTGGAAAAAGAGCCTTAAGGAAGGAGAAGGTAAAATGATCTTTACTTCCGGTGAAACCTATTCGGGTCAGTTTATGGCCAATCGGTTCAATGGATATGGCATCTATCAATTTAAGAATGGCAATCGATATGAGGGTTACTGGAAGGACGGAAAGCCACATGGTGAGGGTAGTATGTATAAGCCTGATGAGGAGACTGTTGTAGGGCTTTGGGAAGAAGGTCAAATGATTCAACAGGAAGGCGCTCGCGAAGAACCGCAGCAAGATGAAGCGACCGGTGAAGTCGTGTATGAAGAGCTCCAAGATTGTAACCTGGAGGACTGTCAATCGGGGATAGGGAAATTTGATTATAGCGATGGCTCTCATTATGAAGGAGAGTTTCTCAATGGTTCACCGCATGGTGAGGGTATCTGTCTTTATGAAAATGGAGACCGGTATGCTGGTGAATGGTTCCGTGATCAGCCCAATGGAAGAGGTAAAATGGAATACCATAACGGCGATATCCTGGAAGGAGTCTGGCAAGGTGGTGAATTCGTGAGAGGAAAAAAGATTATTAAGTCTCAGGTCGCCTCGAAGAAAGAAAAAAAGGAAAGCAAGATCTATGCTTTGCTTGTTGGTGTATCTCGGTACGAAAACTTCGAAGCCTTGAAATATACGGATGACGATGCGTACCGGGTATTCGCCTTTCTTAAAAGTCCGGAAGGTGGCGCTTTGGCTGATGAGCAAATCAATATTCTGATTGATGAGAGCGCTACGAAACGCAATATCATGCGATCTCTGGATGATCTGGTAGCCCGTGCCGGGGAAAATGATGCGGTATTCTGTTTCTTCTCCGGCCATGGTATCAACGGTCATTTTCTACCCATCGATTCGGATGGTTATCGAAACTCACTATCCTATGAAGAAGTGAAGGAGCGGCTCCAAGCTTGTAAAGCAAAACAGAAGTTGTATGTTGCCGACGCCTGTTACTCTGGTAGTTTGTTAAGCACTCGTACTGCACTGACCCAATCAGTAGAGATGTTATATTCAAAACTGAATGAGACCTCCGGGGGAACTGCCTTTTTACTTTCTTCTAAGAAAGAAGAGTACAGTTTGGAGTCCGAGGGTCTGCGTCAGGGTATCTTTAGTCATTTCCTCATCAAGGGACTAAAAGGAGAAGCAGATACCAATGGAGACCAAATAGTATCCATCGCCGAATTATATAAGTATGTCTATAGCATGGTTCGTAGTTATACCAAAATGGCCCAAACGCCGATCTTAGCTGGTCGGTTTGATGAAAATATGCCCGTGGGTGTGGTCAGAACCTGGTAATCAATGACAGGTTATTTGATGCTCCAATCTCAAGGATAAATGTTAAAATTGTGAAGTACTGCAGTTACCGTATTGCTAATGTGTTGACAATCATGTAGTTTAGTTGGTGTAGCCAGCACCTCTACATCCATGCAGTCTCACCGATGTTTGCTCCTTGTCTTGATTTTGTGGCCTTTTCAGGGTTTTTCCCAGACTTTTAAGCCTTTTGATATGATAGGCATTCAATTGTCTGGTTGCCATGAAAATCGACAGGGCGAGCTACTCTTTCTTTATACCAATTGTGGTTTTGCAGTGGATAGTCTGGTTATTGAACTTGATAGTACCTTTGACACCTATTCTAGTCGAAAGGACTATTTTATCAACCAGAAAAATGAGATCTGTGGCTGGAAAGAGGGGGATCTTTCCGTTTTTGAGGATTGCGGAAATTTGATAGCAGCCGGGTCCGGAGATTTCATCCCACCACGATCGATGGTAATCGTTCAGATGACAGCTGATATTGGTCCGATTAGTTCATTAAAGGGAGAATGCGATTTGGATGTGCCTATCTATGTCATTGCCAACGACTGTATAAGAACGGATGAGGCCTTTCCGATCAATGGAGTGAGGGATGACACTTTTCGACTAGTGATTCGTCTTTTACCTGATGCATCCTGGGAGATTGGCCCGTATTATGTTGAATATGCCAATGATAAATCAGTATTTGACCGGCCACTTAATCTTCATGCAGTATATCCTGGTGAATGGAGTGGACGTTTTTATTGCGATACTCATCACATTATTGATTTCTCCAGGCACATTAAAGCTCTC
Source organism: Saprospiraceae bacterium (assembly GCA_020437045.1). Classification (GTDB taxonomy): domain Bacteria; phylum Bacteroidota; class Bacteroidia; order Chitinophagales; family Saprospiraceae; genus JABDMH01. The sequence continues at coordinate 3,029 of JAGQWV010000196.1, forward strand.
TATCCACAACTTACCGTTAAGCAGCCCAGTTGTGATCAGGGAGGTAGCATTGATTTTGGAAACATACAATCGTCGAGATTTTCGATTGATGGCGGTATGACCTGGAAAGGGGATCAATACTTTGAGAACCTGGATAGTGGTGGATATTTACCGGCTGTTTGGGATGATCAAGGAAATTGCCCGATCGTTTGGATTGATTCAATCTATATAGATGCTTATCAGACGCCAGAATTTTTGACCATATGGTGGCAGCCAATACCCGATAGCACCTGTCAAGGTGGACTAGCCAAACTCTATATAGATTTCCGGGTCGGTCGTGGGCTAGTTGATACGAATCTATATGAGTTTTCAATCGATAGTGGTCAAACCTTTCAAGATTCATGGATATTCACCAACGTGAAAGATGGAAGTTACGATCTTGCAATTAAAGAAAAAAATAATCCAAACTGCATCACCTATCATCGTTGGGAGTCACCACCGTTACCACAAGTACCCCGTATCATTGGACTAACCAATGATTCTCTTAGTTCCTGCAATAAGAGCTTGGTCGGAATTATAGCCACTGGAGCCAATCTACTGTATTCATTGGATGGCATTAACTATAGTCCCGATTCATTGGTAGAGTTAGAGGGCGGACAGCCTACAATGGTCTACGTAAAGGAGTCTGGCAATGATCTATGCATTGATTCGATGGAGCTTCTATTGACAGAGGTGGCAGAATTTATCCCGGATATATTAGTCAATGGACAGTCTGCGGAAGCCTTTTTGATAGTGGAATCAAAAGGTCCATATACACTCAGGTGGAGTACAGGTGATACATCCTGGGTGGTAGAAAATCTACCAATTGGCTTGAACTCACTTGAATTAACGGATGGATGGGGTTGTACAAACCGAATTGAGTTTTTTGTTTCTGAAAGCTCCTGCGTTTTCCACTTAACAGATTCTATCGTTGACGCCACCTGCGAAACACCCACTACCAGTATTTATCTGATAAGCACGGATAGCATGAATACCTATCAATACGACTGGAGTATTGATGATTTTGATGGATTGCCCTACATTGAGGATGTACCACATGGTATCTTTAGAGTACTGGTTTCTTATGGTGATTGCACGAAGGAAATTGAATATCGCACGCCGATAGGAGGCATCAAAGATTTAAAGATCACCACTAACTCGGCTACCTGCCAATTGGAAACAGGGTCGTTTACCATCGAGGGGGTAGTGGGAGGAACGGCTCCCTACATTTATGACCTTAGTCAGATCAGATTTGATCATTTTTTAACGGTTAATAATCTATCACCGGGTACCCATTCCTTTGTGATAAGAGACGTTAAAGGATGTATTTATACTGATACTGTTCTGATTTTGGCTGATACGAACAGTCCTCACCTGTCTCCCGAGATCAGGATTTCTGATTGTCAGCAATCACTCTACGACATTGACCTTTCCGGGTCTAGCGGAGGAAGGCCACCATATTCGCTGATATTGGATGACTTGAGTCTGTCGGATCTTATGGTGCATGATGTTTCATCAGGAGCACACCAATTGCAACTTTTGGATGCCAATGGTTGTAGCAGTGGGATTCTGGATTTGACCCTGGATCCTATTCCAAAAATCGATTTATTGGATCGGGACACGATGATTGTTCGTGGCTCATCCCTGCCAATTAAAATCACATCTGACCTAGCCGCATCCGATGGCATTTTTATTCTGGATCCCATGGGTGATACCTTATGTTTTTGTACGGATACTATTCTAGCTAATGCTTCCGAGGGAGCTTACGTGGTTGGCTATAAGGCAACCTATGAAGGCCAATGTTTGTCCAATGACTTCACCTGGTTCGTGTACTATCTGGAGGGTGGCATTTATATACCAAACAGTTTTTCCCCTAATGGCGATGGAGTCAATGATGTGTTTCAAGTATTTGCACCTCATCATGAAGTCATCGATTTGCAAATTTTCAACCGTTGGGGAGGACAGATATTCAGAGCCACTGGGCCCGAATTTATTTGGGACGGTCGCTTGGGAGGAGATCTGGTCAGTAATTCTGGAGTGTTTATCTATCGGTTATTATTACAAGACTCCGATGCCAAACCGATACAAAAAATTGGTACAATCACTGTACTTAAATAATATTTCGTAAGCACACACCGATAAAAAACTGGATTCAACAAATAGCCACAATTTTGGATTTATTTTTCCTGACTTAATTCCAAACCGCTATTCATCCCCTTCTCGATCGCCGGTACACCGGTCTTCATCCAAACGGGCATGCCTTCACCTTTCAGATAATAATTAAAAAACTGAAATAGCCTTCTGTTGAAGTCCAGACGATTTTGCCACTTTAATGGCCAGTGGGGTTCATCGTTGTAATTTAGAAGCCAGGCCGGTTTGTTCAGTCGGCGCATAGCCACAAAAAACTCGATGCCCTGGTACCAGGGCACTGCACTATCATGATCATTGTGTAATATGAGCACTGGAGTGTGAATTTTGTCGACATTAAAAATGGGAGAATTTTCCAGATAGAGCTCAGGGTTTTCCCAAAGAGTGGCTCCCAGACGGCTTTGAGTGTGCTCGTATTGAAACATCCGGCTCATGCCGCTGCCCCAGCGAATTCCTCCATAGGCGCTCACCATATTCACTACCGGTGCTCCTGATTCGGCACAGGCAAACATATCGGTTTTGGTGACAATATGTGCGATTTGGTAACCACCCCAGCTGTGACCCTGCAGACCAACTTTTTCAGGATCCACAAATCCCATCTTTAATATGGCCTCGGTTCCCGAAACCACGGCGTCTAGGGCACTTTTCCCCGGATACCCCACCTCGTAGGTGACATCAGGATTAAAGATGATATAACCATTGCTGGCATAGAAAGTGTAGTTTATCGTAGACCGGTGGGGAAAGGGGGCACGATGATTATGTAATCCATCAGAACTGCGTTCGTAAAAATTGACGATCATCGGGTATTTTTTCGATGGATCAAAATTCTCTGGTTTTACCAGCAAGCCCTCCAGACGTTCGCCGTTTGGTTTAGTCCAATGCACCAACTCTATATTACCCCACAAATATTCTTTCTGTTGAGGATTTGCGTTCGACAACTTTTTTGCTTTGCTGAATTGGTCATTTACAGCCAGCCATAAGTCTGGAAATTCCAGGAAAGTTTCTTGCGTGAAAATTATATAATTGACATCCTTAGCTTTCAGTGGGTGACGGTCCAATTGAAAGTTACCTGCTGTCAGCGTTTCCTCGGATAATGTTTGTGTGTTGAGCCGGACGTAGGCTTCTGACTTATCAAGTTCATTAAATGTCCTGACCAACCATCCTGAGGGCAGAAATTCTTCTTCCATATCAAGCTTCACATATCGGTATTGGATATGTTTTTCCCGTCCCTGGGTTATCCTTTTGCTATCCTTTAACGAAAAGGGATTTATTTCCCAGATATCATAGCGGTCATAGAGATAGATCCTTTCATCTCCCTGGTTCCATCCGGCCAGTCCATAGGATCTTGGAAAATCCGGCAGATCGTTTAATTCGTCACTGAATTCTTTACCATGGGTGAGTGTCAGTAATTTTTCGAATTCAAGACTATAAGCATACCAAGCGGTATCGGGTTCTTCGTACCAATAAATGTATTTGCCACCTGGAGACCATTCCGGATCACCACTAATTCGTTTTGCCACTAATTCTTTGCTTCCATCCAGCAGCGATACCAGAAAGAGATCCTTGTATGTTCTGCCTTCCCAACT
>JAGQWV010000197.1 GCA_020437045.1 Saprospiraceae bacterium
ACCACTATCATGCAAGCGAATTCTCATGCGGGTCTTACCAGGGGTAGTTGTGACAGGAATTGCAATCATACTGGTAAAAGGACCCGCTGAAGTGTTTGAAGTAAATGTCAATTCATCTGGATCATCAAAATCTCCATCCCGATTAAAATCGATCCAAACAAATACCTGATCCTGGTCAAAGCCATTATAAATATCTGCATTAAAACTATAAGTACCACCCGGGGAAACCGCCGTGATGATGTTGGTGAAGTCCTCATACCCGTCAGCATTGCTTCCGGAAGTATTACTGATATCATTAAATTGAATGGCACTGATTTTTTCAAATTGCATTTCTGTCGCTCCGGCATTACAGTAACATTGATCTCCGGTCATTTGATCAACTTTTGTGCTCGTGGAAAAACTGGATTGTCCACTGCTCTGACAGGTGACCATGCAGCGATACCATGTCGTCTGTTGAAGAGTCGTCTGCAGCGTGAACTCATTTTCTCCACTTACATTGGTATAATTACTTCCATCGGTTGAGGACTGCCATTGATAACTAATTCCCTCCAAACTGCTCATTCCGGTCAGCAGCAGATTGATGGTACTTCCGGAGCAGGATTGGGCCACATCGCTTTCCGAGGAGCCTCCGATGGGAGTACCTGAGCAAGTCTGACAGGGACCATAGGAGAAGGACACGATGCCATTATTCTCTGCTATGGCCGCAATATTAACATTTGACGATGAGCCATTGTAATTATTGGAATTAGGTGTAGTATAACAATTGAAGGTGGTGTGGTCGGAATTTCCGGGAAAGGGATCACCAGTGTCACCGTTGTTTGTCTTGGTATTTAAGTGATTTAATCCATCGGCCTGTTCCAGATTCACTAGATACCGGCTCTCATTTTTATTATTGATTTGGGATTCGTCTATGTGATAAATTAGGAGGCCATCGCCAGGTAAAGAGGCATCCCAACCTGTTAATTGCCGATTTTCAAGAAGGAAATACTCATCGGCTACGGGGGTATTGATCCGGAAAGCCTGAGCTGAAGCATCAAGGGAAGTTAAATTAGTGACACTGCCGGCACCGGTCAATACGGTTGGATTGATCCATCCCAGTTTTGCTTTACACCAGATAGACATATGTGCCGGAGTTTTTCCATCATTATTCCAATTTCCTGCTGCCATGAGACACCATCTTCCCAGACCTGAACTACTCCCATCCGTATCGTATAAATCAGGAAGACCTAAAGCGTGCCCGAATTCGTGACAGAGGACACCAATGTTCGTAATGCTGGATGCACCATATTTCTCCGCTTGGATAATATAATCATTGATCAATTTGCCATCGTATGTCACTGCTTTGGAAGCGGCTGAGAGAGACCAGCGATGTGACCAGATATCATTTCCATCACCCGATTCTTCTGCACCACGACCGGAGTGAATGACCATAACCACATCGACAGCTCCGTCACCATCACCATCATAATTGGCAAAATTGACATTATTTGCCTCGGCTGCATCAACTGCCTCGCGAACCAGGTTGATGGCCACCGTACTCCCCTGGTCATCACCATAGGTAGCCCGGTTATTGGTAGCCGTGTACCAACCAAACACATCGGTATTTATCGTCAGTTGGTTATAGGAGATATCCTTGTAAAAGTCTTTGAAACTCCCCGTTTGTCCGTTGAAATTGTACCCTGCCTGATTTGTAAGATTCGTAAAATTAGTGACTGAATAGGTGTTTGACTGGTCGGGATATTTGATTAAAAGTAACAGGGCTTTGCGGCTTCCTGTCGGAGGAAAAACCGATGATGGTATAGTTGCCGCATTCGTCATGGCTTGATTGAATTCATATTGCTTGTTCAACAAAAATTTTCCGGAATACCGCAAATGTGTATCAATCTGTTGAGCAATGATTTTTTCTGCTTGGGTCTTATGACCTGCGGGAGATACCGCAACAGAACTGAGAAAGAGATCTCCATCCAAGCCCTTGACGGCATATTTAAAATAGCCATCAGAAGGATCTTTTAGAATAGTATAACCTTCAGGAGTCTCGAGATATAATATTTCAGCGTTTCTTCTGATATACGCTTCAAATTCTACACCATCCGGTTGAATGAATGTTCTCATGTCTGGATAAGGACTAACGCTGCAGAAGTCGGATGAATGGAGATCTTGCCCCAACACAGGAAATTGCATTGCTAAGATGCTGACTAGCAATACAATACGGAGGTTAGATCTTGGGTGTCTTTCTTCTACAGCTGCTTGGGCAGGTGTAGTAACTCTTTGCATTACAATTTGGTAAATCTACAGCACCTTATACAAGAAGAATACCAAAATAGACCGGCTATGGCTGGTCAGGGTTAGTCGATACCTTTACCGGTGGCTGCCCACCAGATCGCACCAGCAAGCTGATCGAGAAAAATGGGATCACTGAAAGTGGCGGGCACATGTCCTAATCCAGTATAATAAGCCCTTCCTCCATCATATTGGTGGTACCAGGCCATGGGATGAAAATCACCCATACCTTCTCCAATATTATCACCCCATTGTACCTTTGCATTAAAGGTATTTTCGTCAACTCTGATAAGGTAATTTAGATCATCACTAAGTTCTTCCTGGTACTGGTACCATTCATCGGTCCAGATGCGGCTATTCGGCATTGTTTCCATTCCAGGAAAATTGCCATTGACTACCCTGAGCTTAGCCGTCTGGATTTTTGGATGAATTTTAAACATTCTGCCTAACATTTTTGTGTACCAATCCCATTCATATTCGGTATCGGCCGCACTGTGAATTCCCACAAATCCCTTTCCGGACCGGATAAATTCTTCCATGGCCTTTTGTTGTTCTTCATTGAGAATATCACCTGTGGTATTTAAGAAGATGATTACCTGAAAGCGCTCCAGGTTTTTTGGGTTGAATACGTCCGCCGATTCCTGCCAATCTACCATAAAGTGATGACGTTTTCCCAGAGCAGTGATCGCATCTACACCTTCATTGATCGATACATGATGGAACCCAGCTGTCTTGGAAAACAGCAATACATTAAATTGATCTTGGGCGATCGACCAGGACGATAGTCCTAAAATAAGGAGTACTACCACTCCAATTCTTTTTCTCATATCAGTTTTTGAATTACAATGAATCAATCTTGATCTAAATACTGGAAAATTAGAAATTGTGTTACAATTAATAATACCTTCCGATTAAAGGATTTTCGACAATTGCTCTTTTCAGATCGAGGAAATCAACTTGTCCCTGATGGGACCAGATTTTGTTTCCCTGGGGATCCACCAAAAGCGTATATGGTAAAGCTCCGTTCCAATCAGGATCAACTGCTTCTATTAATGCATATTTATCATCCTGGGAAAACAAATAATTGCTCACTCCGGATTGCACCTTTTTTAAAAAAGCGAGAGCTTTATCATGTTCTTCCGGTTTATCGGCCGAAATAGAAACAAATTCAAAATCCCGGGCGCCATACATTCGCTGCAGGGCAATAAACTCAGGGTATTCGATAATGCAAGGCCCGCACCATGTAGCC
>JAGQWV010000198.1 GCA_020437045.1 Saprospiraceae bacterium
ATTTAAAAGCTTACATATCTGACCTCGGTGATTTACACAATTATTATGGCTATGAAGAATTTAATGCCGAGGGATATGATGTGCAATATGAAAAATTATACAGCACTCCTTTTGACGATCTCAGTGTATTAAAGAAGAAAGGAATTTCAGGTCTATTGGAAAAAGGATATACTACCTTTATCTTAAAGTCTATGCCTTCTGCCGATATCGCTTCGGATCTGCCATTCCGTATCATCGCTGCCACCACGAAATATATTTCACCAAAAGTGATAACCGGATCTAATCCGGTATTGACTTTTTGGAAAAATGGCACAGTGGAATCTATTTTAGTTAATGGTAAAATATCTACTTTAAAGGAAATTAATGAAAGTTTGAAATGAAGTATTTCCGCTTAATTGCCGTGATATTTGTGACTTTTATGTTTGGTAAATCCAGTGAAGGTCAATCAAACATTTTTGTTTCTCCAAATGCATCAAGCCAATCTGATGGATCGCTGGATCATCCATTCGCCTCCATTAGTGAGGCGGTAGAACATGCCAATGCGGGTGACACCATATTTCTCCTGCCCGGCCGCTATCTGGGCACAACGACTTTAAGGGGAGTAAATGGCAAACCCAATCAACCTATTGTCATCACTGCGTACGACCTTGACCAGGTACCGGTAATTGATGCTCAGGCAGAACCGTCCAATGATGGTTTTGCTCCTGGAATAGCCTTAGACAGTTGCCGCTGGATCACTATTTCTGCAATTAAATTTGAAAACTGCTGGTTTAGTGTCATCGACATTGACCAATCGAATTATATTTCCATCGAATTTTGTCATTTTACTTCAGGAAAATATACCGTTCATCCGCATGGCCTGGAGACTCATCATGTACTGGTGGAAAATTGCATCATTAAACATCCTCCGCAAGTCTGGAAGGGATGGAGCTGGTTGGAAATGCACCATGGCGAAATTCAATATTATAATGGTGCATTAATTCATCCCCGGAAAAGTGCAGGAGGACACATTATGCGCAATAATGAATTGCATAACATGTTTAATGGATTTCGTACCCGGCCGGCAGATATCAGGGAAGATGGTAATACGGAAATTTATGCCAATAAATTTTTCAACGTCCGCGACAATGAATTTGAACCGGAAAGCTGGGCCTGGAATATGCATTATTACCATAATGATCACGTGAATGTGCATAAATTATTTTCCATTGATGGAGTGGAAGGAGGATATATCTACATCTACGGAAATACCTATACGCAATCAGACGATCCCTGGACTAATTATCAGGTAAGTGGCATTTATAAATACAAGAATGGTCCTCTCACCTGGCCTTGCTATGTATTTAATAATAGTTTCTACACGACCGCCCGGGTTATGAAATACGGAGAGTCGAGTAATCACCAGATGAAACATTTTAACAATGCTTACCAGTTTTTCGAAACAAAAAATGCTTTCCGGGTCGTAGATTGGCAGCCCGGATATGAATTCGACTATGATTGCATAAATCAAGGCTGGCCAGAAAACATACTAGCGCATCATCAGGAAAAACACGGCAAGGATCAAACGAATCCCGGTTTTATTGATCCTCAACTAGGCGTATTTACGCTATCTCCCTCCAGCCTCTGTATCGACGCAGGAAAAGTTATGAATCTCCCGGAACTCGAATGGCGCCAATCTTACGAAGGGCATAGTCCGGATATTGGCGCATATGATGGCCAAAATAAAGTAGAGGGACCACCCTTTCGATTTATTCCTTCGCCCGAGGGCGCTTACTATCACGAATATCCACGAATTAGCCGCCATTACCTATTGGATAAAAAAATATTGCTCTATTTCAGTGCCCCTATCGCCAATGATGATTTCAATAAGAAAATACTTTTTCACGGCAGTGGTCAGGACCCAATTAAAGTAACTTCATCCCTTATTCTTGATGGGGGCTTTGCCTTGCTGTTGGAAACAGAACGATCGCTGCAAGACAGTGACATAGCGATTTCCATAGACTCTACCTTACATGGTCTTAATCATTTGCCGGTCGTCAGTTGGGGATCTACCATAAAATATAATATTGGCAGTCGAAAACCGGACCTTGAATTTCCCGATCTTTGGTCTGATGAACTACCCGAGATCAACGAAATAAAAATCGACTACAAAATCGATCATGAAGCAAATAAACTAATCGTGGAGATGCAAATGGACCCCATACTACCGATCATATACCGGGGTATACTGGGGTTCTCTACCGAGGAGGATGTATACCTGGATGGCGCCTATCCCGAATACACGGATAAAGGAGCTATTTATTCCGTGGATATCAGCAATTGCGAAAAAGGAAACTACGAACTCACTTTACTTATAGCCGGACAATTATTTAAAAAGAAAATTATTCTTGATTGATAATTAAAAAAGAAAGCATGAGCAGAAAGTGGCTTTTCCTGATAAGCATCTTGCTTGTGGGTAAAATGGCATTTGCCAATATTATTATTCCCGCACCTAAAAAAATAATCACGGACCGGTTTATCGTAAACTGGAAACCCAATCTAACCATTTTCAATTTAGATTATAGCCCTCTCTTGGAGCGCTATCCAATTTCATCAAGGGCAATCACTTTGGTTAGAAAGCTCCCGATTCATTTTAACCAGGATCCGTCTTCCATACGGATCAATATAAAACTTAAAGGACAAAATTTACATTTTGATGATGAAATGAAGGCCATTCTCCCCGATAGTCTTCAAGGCAAAAAGGAAGGTTATCTGCTTTCCATCATGAAAAATGAAATTTTAATCTATGGCTTTGATCAGGCAGGATTACTGTATGCAGTGCAAAGTCTTCGACAACTGATTTCGGCGTTTACTTCTGGTCAGGCTCTACGGATACAGACCATTATTGATTATCCCTCATTTGATTTTCGGGGAGTTATGGATGACATTAGCCGGGGGCCGCTTTCCAACTTAGCGTTTATGAAAGAGCAAATTGATCGTTTTTCCCTGCTGAAGATAAATGTAGTTTCCTATTATATCGAACATGTTTTAAAAACGGAGAAACATTTTGCTTATGCACCGTTGGATGCTTTGACGATTGACGAACTTATGGAACTAAGGGAATACGCCGATAGCTTCAACATTAAAATTATGGGTAGTTTTCAATCGCTTGGACATTTTAAGGAGATCTTGGCGCATCCTAATTATCAGAACCTCGGTGCCAGTGAGAGAATGATTCAACCTGCTGATGCCGCATCCCTGCAATTTCTTTTCGATAATTACGATGAATTAATGCCTGTTTCTTCCGGTGAAGTATTTAATATAAATTGCGATGAGGCCTATGATCTAGATCGGGGGCCGGCCCTTCATGACCTTACGGCACAAATAGGTAAAGGAGGAGTTTATTATAATCATATCTATCCTCTACTTCAACATGTTCAGAAATTTGGGAAGGTACCCGGTTTATGGGGAGATATGCTATTGCAATATCCGGAGATTATTAAAAATTTACCACCACAAACCGTCGTGTTCACCTGGAATTATCTAGACCAGGATGATTACCTCCCATATATATCTCCCTTTGCTGATCAAGACATATCGTTTATTGTCACACCCGGAATTGTCAATTCAAATCGACTATGGCCAGATTTTAAAGAGGTAAAAAATAATATTTCAAAATTTTCCTACCAGGGTTGGGAAAATGGTGCAAAAGGTGTCTTGACCACTGTCTGGGATGATGGAGGGAGACACTTCTTTACCTGTGATTGGTATGGAGTTGCGATTGGTGCTGAGCACAGTTGGAATCCCCAGCAACAAGACGTGACTCAATTTGCCGAACATTTTTATCAGATCTTTTACCAAGGACACAGCAGATCCTTTGATAATTTCCTGGAAGACCTGCAAGCATTTCAAAAAACAAAGAGGCTACAGACACTGGATAATAGCCTTGTAGAATTAAGTCTCAACATCGAAGCGTCGCATGGCTACATCGATACCACCGAATTGTCCAAAATCATTCAACTATGTGATCAGGCGGAAAAAGACATTTTTAATATAGCCCGGGAAATCTCCAGTGAAGCATTATTTCCTGCCAATGATTTTAATTATTGGCTTTTTAAAATCCAAGAACTGAGGGAGGCCATTTTGGGAGCCATGTCTATTTGCAACATTAACGAATTGCGAACGGACACCCGGATCTCGGAAAAACAAAGTACCCAGCAAATCAAAGAGATCGCAGAGGAGCGAAGACAAAAAAGTGAAGAGATGCTTGACCTCTTCAAAATACTTTGGTATAAGGAAAACCGGGATTACTCCTTTTTTAAATTAAAGAAAGTATATGATCAGCGTGTAGCTTTTTGGAAAGATATTGCAAACTTGTCTGGCAGTGCAAATGTTTCTTCTATACCCGTATATCAAGCCACCGATGATAAATATTTCACTTACTGGCTTGGTGCTGGTCCTTCTGAACTTGGTAGCAAGCAAAACATTAAAACTGATTTCTTTAAGGGATTGGGGGGAGAGCAAAAGATCCGACCATCTGCCATTGATTTTTATGAAAATAAAACTGGGAACTTTGAAAGTTGGAAAAAAATAATAGGCGACCGTCCTGACTATGTCGACCTGAATAGTTTTTATACGACACCGGATCTTAAAGTTCTCTATACAAATTGTCAGATTTATGCTGATTTGGACCTCACCGTGTCTTATGAACTGAGATTTGCCGGTCAACACCAGATCATTTTTAATGGAATTGTTCTCGATCATCAATTACAAGATGAACCAGGAATATCCGATGGTGAAATAAATCTTAGAAAAGGTAGAAATGATTTACTTGTTAAATTTCTTTCCAATAACAGCGGTGATAATCAATTTATGTTTTTTTTACCAGGACAATCAGTCAATTCCGTTAAGTATCGATACTATGTGCACGAGCCGAAGTAGAACTATTTCATGAAAAAGTTATTTTCCTTTATAGCCGCCATCAGTCCGGGAATATTTCTCATAGGCTATAATATTGGGACAGGCAGTATTACGACGATGGCTAGTGCTGGTGCCGAATATGGTATGGGTCTGATGCTTCCCGTCCTGTTGTCGTGTATTTTCACCTATTTTCTCATTCTAATTTTTGGAAGATATACGATCGTTACCGGAAAGACGGTGCTCCAAAGTTTTCGTCATTATTTTGGCACCCCAGTCACATTACTGGTGCTTCTGACCATACTTGGTAGTGAATGGACCTCCTGTATGGGAGTCATGTCGGTCATTGTACAGGTTGTTCAGGAGTGGTCCCGTCCATTGACAACCTCCGGAGATGGCTTCAACCCTCTGTTTATTACTGCCTTTTTTGCCATCATCATTTATATATTCTTCCTGCAAGGTACTCATCGATTTTTTGAACGGATACTAACCTTATTTGTAGCTTTAATGGGACTCTGTTTTCTAATCACCATGTTTATGGTGGTACCTTCTCCCCGGGAAATCCTTAAAGGATTAACTCCTTTTATTCCATCCGAAAGCAGTGGGATAATTCTCTTGGCAGGTATGGTAGGCACCACCATGGGTGGCGTGCTCTATGTAGTCCGCTCCATTTTGGTACAGGAAAAGAAATGGACTCTAAAAGACTTTGATATTGAAAGAAGGGATGCGGCCATTTCAGCGATTTTTATGTTTCTTTTAAGCATTTCGGTGATGATCTGTGCAGCCGGCACCTTGCATCCGGCAGGACTAAAAGTCAGCAATGCAATTGATATGGTACAGCTCATAGAACCTCTCGCCGGGAGATTTGCCGTCAGCTTTCTCGTAGGAGGAATTGTCTGTGCCGGTATATCCTCTCTTTTCCCCATTGTTCTTTTAGCACCATGGCTCTTAGCTGACTATCGAAGCAAACCACGAGACCTAAGGAGCGTAGAATCACGGATCTTGGTTCTTTTTGGGGTTTCTCTGGTATTTGTGGTGCCAATATTTGGTGGTCGTCCGGTATCCGTTCTGATATTTTCTCAGGCGGCTACCTTGCTGGCAACTCCGCTGGTCCTTCTCCTGATGTGGATCCTGTGCAACCGGCAGTCAGTAATGGGCAGGTATTCTTTCAGTCCCAGACAAAATCTTTTCATGGCTATCATTTTTATATTCACCTTTATAATCAGCGCCATTGGAGTTGTCGAAATGAGTAATTTGGTAACAAATCTGTAATTCCAACCAGTAGATGTTCGCATGGGTTATGTTGAATAATTTTAATAAGATTTTTGATGAGGTCCGAGGCGCAAAACGCAGATGTAGCCGTAGCTACAGCGAGACTTTGCAACGAAGGAAATCGCAAAAAGATATTTAAATTAACGGCAATAATCGATGCGAACATCTACCAGTAGATGTTCGCATGGGTTATGTTGAATTATTTTAATAAGATTTTTGAT
>JAGQWV010000199.1 GCA_020437045.1 Saprospiraceae bacterium
GGAAGGTTCTCATGGTTAACTGAGTACCAGGTTCACCAATGGACTGGGCTGCAATAATTCCCACTGCATCTCCCCTTTCTGCTATACGTCCGGTAGCCAGATTCTTTCCGTAGCACTTACGGCAAATTCCTCTCTTAGTTTCGCAGGTCAGTGCAGACCTGATCGTCACTGTTTCGATACCGACATCGTCTATATAATCAGCGGTTTTCTCATCAATATATCCATCTGATGGTACAATCACTTCATCGGTTACCGGATGGACAATGTCATAGAGTGTAAATCTTCCTTCGATGCGGCGAGCCAAAGGCTGGATAACTTTTTCATTATCCTTTAGAGCAGTGGTTTCATTGCCCCTCAACGTACCACAATCCTCTTCCATGATCACTACATCCTGGGCCACATCCACTAACCTCCTTGTAAGGTAACCGGCGTCTGCAGTTTTAAGGGCAGTATCCGCTAGACCTTTTCGAGCACCGTGTGTAGAGATAAAGTATTCCAATACCGATAGTCCATCAAGGAAATTGGACAGAATTGGATTCTCAATAATAGCAGCTCCGGTATCACCAGACTTCCTTGGCTTTGCCATCAAACCCCTCAATCCACACAACTGCTTGATCTGTTGTTTTGAACCCCTTGCCCCAGAGTGCAGCATCATATAAACGGAGTTAAATCCATCTTTGTGCTCACCCAGTTCTTTCAAAAGGGTATCAGTTATCGTATTATCTGCATAAGTCCACTTGTCAATAATCTGGTTGTACCGTTCATTATTGGTAATCAGACCCATATTGTAGTTCTCCCAAACTTCATCAACTTCTGTCTGAGCTTCTTCTAATATGTTTGCCTTTACGGTCGGTGTAATCAGGTCTCCCAGATTAAATGACAATCCACCTTTGAATGACCAATAGAAACCCAGATCCTTGATATGATCCAAGAACTCTGAAGTAGTCTCGAGGCTCGTACGAATAATGATATCACTGATAATCGTCTTCAGATTACGTTTAGTGAGCAACTCATTGATATAGGGCACTCCTTTAGGTACGGCATGGTTGAATATCACCCGGCCAACCGTAGTTCTTAGAAGCTGTATCTCATATTTACCTTTTTCAACCTCGATCGGAACTCTCACCTTAATCGGGGCATGCAGATCTATTCTACCTTCGTTGTAAGCGATCAACACTTCTTCTGAAGAGTAGAATGTCCGGATACCATTGGCACTTCCATTAAGCGAACGCTCCTTACTTAGATAGTAAAGACCGAGTACCATATCCTGCGAAGGCAGGGTGATTGGCGAACCATCCTGTGGATTAAGAATATTGTGAGAAGAAAGCATCAATACCTGGGCTTCCAAAATTGCTGCCTGACTCAACGGTAAGTGAACAGCCATCTGGTCTCCGTCAAAGTCGGCGTTAAACGCCCCACACACCAGTGGGTGTAATTGAATGGCCTTACCTTCAATCAGTTTTGGTTGAAAAGCCTGAATGGAAAGCCGGTGTAGCGTAGGTGCCCGGTTTAATAAAACAGGGTGTCCTTTCAATATATTTTCCAGAATCTCCCAGATCACCGGATCTTTCTTATCCACCAGTTTCTTGGCAGATTTTACCGTTTTCACAATTCCTCTCTCGATCAATTTTCGAATGATAAAGGGCTTAAATAGCTCTGCCGCCATTCCTTTTGGAAGTCCGCACTCGTGCAATTTGAGAGTCGGACCCACTACAATCACCGATCGTCCACTATAATCAACCCTTTTTCCCAATAGGTTTTGCCGGAAACGACCCTGCTTTCCCTTCAGGATATCACTCAGAGACTTAAGAGGTCGACCACCTTCAGCTTTGACTGCATTTGATTTTCTCGAATTATCAAATAAAGAGTCAACCGCTTCCTGCAACATTCGCTTTTCGTTTCTCAAAATGACCTCAGGAGCTTTGATCTCCAAAAGTCTCTTCAGACGATTATTTCGAATGATTACTCTTCGATATAGATCATTAAGATCCGAACTGGCAAATCGACCACCATCCAGCGGCACAAGTGGTCGCAGTTCTGGTGGAACCACCGGAAGATACTGAATTACGGACCACTCAGGCTTATTCTCAATACGACGTACGCCATCACGGAAGGCTTCCACCACCCGCAAACGTTTTAGGGCTTCTGATTTTCTCTGTTGAGATGTTTCGGTGGCTGCCTGCATTCGCAATGAATAAGACAGGTCATCCAGGTCTAAGCGCATCAGGAGTTCCCGTACCGCCTCAGCTCCCATCAAAGCAATAAATTTGTTGGGATCATCATCCTCCAGCATCTGATTTTCGCGAGGTAGCGAATCCTGAATTTCAAAATATTCTTCTTCAGTCAGCAGATCAAGAGTAGATATTCCCTCTGCCTCTTTGACCCCAGGCTGAACCACCACGTAACGCTCATAATAAACGATCGATTCCAGCTTTTTTGAAGACAAGCCCAAAAGATAACCTATCTTATTAGGCAATGACTTAAAAAACCAGATATGTACCACCGGCACTACCAGCTTGATGTGCCCCATTCTCTCTCTTCGCACCTTCTTTTCGGTTACCTCCACTCCACAACGGTCGCAGACGATACCTTTATAGCGGATTCGCTTATACTTTCCACAATAACATTCGTAGTCCTTAACCGGACCAAAAATACGCTCACAGAATAAACCATCTCTCTCCGGCTTATAGGACCGATAGTTGATGGTCTCTGGTTTCAAAACCTCACCATAAGATCTCTCCAGAATTTCATCCGGCGAACACAGACTAATGGTGATGCTATCAAAATCTGCTTTTTGTTTATTGATTGATTTTTTCAAAGACATATTATCGACTTTTTAAAAGAGAGCGTTTACTAATCAAATTTTACATCCAAGGCCAGTCCACGAAGTTCATGTACCAAAACATTGAACGATTCGGGTATGTTTGGATCGGGAAGGTTATCACCCTTCACGATAGCCTCATAGGTTTTTGCCCTTCCGATGATATCATCCGACTTGATTGTAAGCAATTCCTGCAAGATGGTCGATGCTCCGAACGCTTCCAGAGCCCACACTTCCATCTCTCCAAATCGCTGTCCTCCAAACTGTGCTTTACCTCCTAAAGGCTGCTGTGTAATCAGTGAGTAAGGTCCAATTGATCGGGCATGCATCTTGTCATCCACCATGTGTGAAAGTTTCAGCATATAGATCACTCCCACTGTAGCTTGCTGATGGAAGCGATCTCCCGTACCGCCATCATACAAATAAGTTTGACCAAGACTCGGCAGACTCGCTTTTTTGATGTATTCTTCAATCTCATCCAGAGATGCCCCATCAAAAATCGGTGTTGAAAATTTGGTTCCTAATTTCTCTCCGGCCCAACCCAAAACGGTCTCGAATATCTGTCCCAGGTTCATCCTTGAAGGTACCCCAAGCGGATTCAACACGATATCTACGGGTGTTCCATCCTCAAGGAAAGGCATGTCTTCCACCCGAACTATTCTGGATACAATCCCCTTATTTCCGTGGCGACCAGCAAGTTTATCTCCCACTTTCAATTTTCGCTTCTTGGCCATATAAACTTTGGCCAGTTTCAATACACCAGCGGGAAGTTCGTCTCCAATAGACACATTAAATTTCTCTCGCTTATATCTACCGATTTCCTCGTTTACTTTGATGTTGTAGTTATGCAACAATCTGGCTATCAAGGCATTCGTTGGAGTATCTTTTGTCCAATTGGTATAATCAACTACTCCATAGTCAATATTCTTCAGAACATTTTTGTTGAGTTTAGTTCCTTTTTTCACCAAAACCTCATTATAGACACTCTTTATACCTTCTGTCGATTGAGCCTCTACGAGGGCATTGAGTTTGTCAACTAATAAAGTCTTAAGCTCATTAAGAACTATGGCATGTTGATCATCCAGTTTTGATAGAACGTTTTTCTCCTGAGCCTTCTTGGTCTTATCCTTTTTAGCCCGGGCAAACAACTGTTTGTCAATTACGACACCTTTTGTTGAGGGAGGTGCTTTTAATGATGCATCTTTTACATCACCAGCTTTATCTCCAAATATCGCCCGGAGCAGTTTTTCTTCCGGTGTTGGATCTGACTCCCCTTTAGGAGTAATTTTGCCAATCAGGATATCACCTTCTTCTACCCAGGCTCCAATTCGAATGATACCATTTTCATCGAGATCCTTGGTGGCATCTTCGCTCACATTAGGAATGTCATTAGTCAGTTCTTCTTCACCTAATTTAGTATCACGCACATCCAATTCAAAGTGCTCGATATGGATTGAGGTAAAGATATCTTCACGCACCACTCTTTCCGAGAGTACAATGGCATCCTCGAAGTTGTAACCTTTCCAGGGCATGA
>JAGQWV010000200.1 GCA_020437045.1 Saprospiraceae bacterium
AACGAGCCAAATAAACTCCCATTTTCTGACTCTGTATTTCTTGCTTCCAAAAAACGTGCAAAAGTAATGATTCCAAAATTAATACAAAAGCAAACATAGTTATTTTCTTCTCTAAAAACTATCTTTGGAGATTAAAACCCTGATATACAAAGAATTATCTTGCTATATCCTGCATCTCACCCATCAACTGCTCCGGCGTCTTGTAACCTGGAGCTATACGAAGAATTTTCAAGTCTTTCGACATGTACACTATGGATGGAAAACTCAATTCTCCCTGTAATAAACTATAAGCAAGCATATTGGTTCCTGATCGGCCATTGGATTGATAGGCAAATGATTGCCCGCCTAATACCACTGGTTCCTTCTGTTCTGCATCAAATTTCACTGCATAGAAATGTTCATTGATGTAGGCGATGACTGCAGGATCAGGAAATGTCTGTTTATCCATGACTTTGCACCACTTACACCAATCGGTGTACACATCAATCATTAGGGGTTTGTCCAATGTGTTTGCCACACGCATCTTTTCGATATCTGCAATGGATTTCCAATCTATTTGCGCAGACTCTGAACTATTCTTACACGTATAATAAAGGACAATAAGCCCAAAGAACCAATATTTTGACATATTCAAATTTTTGGCAAAATTAATCAAGATTTATTAGTCTGACCCATCGCGTTTACTACCCAGTCGAAAGGAAGGATATTTTGCTAGTTTACGAATGAGGCATCACCACTTTGGAAGGACCACCAAATCCTCTTACTTTTGTGCCATGCAGTTTTGGTCACGAACACTCTACATAATTTTTCTTGTCGGATTTACGATCCAAATCCAGGCTCAGGAATTACAGAAGCGATTAGCCTTAAGTACCCCCCACGATGCCATTTGGGTGCACTTGTACTACCTTCAACCCGAAAATTACGAACCAGGCCTTTCCGCTACTGCTTTCATCGGAGGAGATTCGACACAACGAAGCGAATGGGCCATTAAACTCAAGCAGATTCTTGATGGCGAGGGCCTTTTCGTACAGATGAATCTACTGCCCAGGGAAGCAGACTTTCAGGATTCGGTATCTAAGAAACATTACTATACCCCCTTTCCGGAACAACTCCCGGAGATTTATCTCGAGCGTATAGATTCACAATGGCATTATTCATCAGAGTCCACCAAAGACATCCCGGAACTCTATCGCAAAGTATATCCAATGGGTACACATCGTCTGGTTTCCTTTTTTGCCAGGTCGGGAAGTGAGAAATTTTTGGGAATATCGCTCTGGCAACTAGCCGGACTTATGATTCTGGTGGTACTGGGCATCATCCTCCATCTACTTTTTTCCTGGTTCCTACGGATTTTGATTAAATATTCCTCACGTTCTATTGAAACTATTGAACACTACTCAGACTATGTCAGGAAAATAGCCAAGGTGGGCAGTCTCTATCTTTTGATCTGGGTCCTCAAGATCTTTTATCCGCTTTTACAGTTTCCAGCTAAGGTAAACATGGTAGTGCAGACTATTTTTAAAATTACCCTTAGCATACTCTTGATGTTAGTATTGCTCAGGGCCATCAAATTGTTTGCCGCCTACCTGAGATCCTTGAGTGCTCGTACAGAAAGCCGCATGGATGACCAGATCGTCCCCATCGTTGAACAAATTTTGAAGATTGTCGTCATCGTCGTTGCTTTATTAAACATCCTCCACCTTCTCGATTTTAATGTGACAGCATTGATTGCCGGGGTTTCCATTGGTGGCTTGGCCCTGGCATTGGCAGCTCAGGATACGGTAAAGAACTTTTTAGGATCCGTAATGATTTTCACGGACAAGCCTTTCCAAATTGGAGATTGGGTCGAAGGTGATGGCTTCGTTGGAAGCGTTGTTGAAGTTGGCTTTCGCTCTACCCGTATCCGAACGTCTGACACCAGTATCATCTCTGTCCCTAATGGCAGTATGGCCAATGTTTCTGTAACCAATAAAGGAGTACGTCAGTATCGACTTTTTGCTACCAACATCGGGATCACCTATGATACACCACCAGATCTCATTGAGTTTTTTATCAAGGGCTTAAAAGAAATCATTATTCATCACCCTGAGGTGGCAAATGATGATTACTACGTTTATTTTAATGACCTGGCCTCCTCCTCACTCAACATTTTTATGCGCTGTTATATGAAGGCACCAACCTACGACGATGAACTCCGAATCCGAGAATCCATTCATTTTGCGGTTGTCCGCTGGGCAGCCAAACTAGGAGTTCGCTTTGCATTTCCATCCAGTACTTTATATATCGAAGAAATTCCTGGCCAGGTCAGTTTGGCTCCCACCTACAAGATCAATCCTGATCTACTTCAGAAGAAGTGGTCGGAATATTTTCAGCAATTTGATGAGGAAACGAGTGAAGATCATTCAGGCCAATGACAATCATTCAAATGACCGCAAGTGGACGATCGTGCCAGTCTATGACTAATCTTTAATAACCGTTTTTGTGATTAACTCTTGCTCACTACAAAAATCACTAATTGTCATTCCTGTCATGCCCTTAAAATCACGCGAAAAATGAGAGTAATCATAGTACCCGAGCTGATGGGACAAAACAGTTAAATCCATCGAGGGGATCATGGTCAATGTCAGCACACGTTGGATCCGCATCATCATTGCATATAGCTTGGGGCTAATTCCAACATATTCTTTAAACATGCGACGAAAATGCCGCGGAGATGTCCTCCCTTTTTCTGCCAGGCTGGCAATCGATATAGTGCCACTGCTCTTTTGCATTCTTTCGATACAGTAGTCCATGAAATAGTTTTGGACAAGATCGGCACGCAGGTGAACCTCAAGAAATCGATGAATGATTTCCAATCGGTCTTCCTCCTGACTTGCCAATGTCAATTTGTCCTGCAATTGCTCAGCATCCATACCGAAGATCTCTTCCATGGGAGTAATTCGCCCCTTGTAATGATCTTGAGATTCCTTCGTAAAAAATCTAAACTTTCCAGGTCTAAAAACTATTCCGACCTGATCAATCCTTCCAGTAGGCCGAATTCGGATACCTTGCTCATATAGACCAGCCGCAAATGCTCCTGGTCTTTGCACCAGGCTTTCTAAAGAAGTTCCCTGTTCAAAAGAAGCCCCCAGATCGAAAACCAGATCCATACTTCCTACGGGAAACCATGGTTGATCCTTTTGAATGTTGTTCATGCTACCCTTCAAAAAGTAAATATGATCGACATATTGAGCCAGATGGCCTGACGGCCGCCGCTTATTACAACTATAGGCAGAAGAGGTCATGGATACCTTATCTTCAAAAGATAAAAACAAATATACTGTATCTATTGATGACCAGGATATACAGGATTTACGATTTAAGCCCTTTATTTCAGACGTTCCTTATTTTGTAAAGAAATCGATTTTTGCCAGGTAATGAGCGCGGTGAATCATGAGTTTGTCGAAGGATATTCGCCCACCCTACGAATAGCCTTGTTCTTTCGCTTAACTTAATGACAAGGATTTAGGAATGATAAAAGTGGTATAAACCGGGAACATCTACTAGTGCAGTGTATTACGAGACATAATCCCGATTAAAAAGTAAGTGAGCTAATAAACAAAACGGTACCCAATACCTTTTAAAGTGATGATTTGTACATCAGGATCACTTTTTAAATAGTTTCTTAATCTGGTAATATAGACGTCCAGATTTCGTGAATTAAAAAAGTGGTCATCTCCCCAAATCTCCTGTAAAATTTTTGATCGTTCGATAGCATCCTTTTTGTGGAGGACGAGTAATTTTAATAATTCATTTTCCCGGTGTGAAAGCTTTATTACCTGATCTGATGTGTGTAATTCGAGAATTTTCGGATAAAATGTAAAACTACGTATCTTATATTCATCTGCTGTTTCATCGCGGTCTCGCAATTGCTGCATTTGCAGGAGATTTTCAATACGTACAATAAGCTCCTCCAGGCTAAATGGTTTTTTGATATAATCATTACCTCCGGCTTTAAATCCCAATACCAAATCATCCGTCTGTACTTTTGCTGTCAGAAAAATAATTGGTATTTCCGGAGAAATATTTTTTATCTCGGTTGCAATGGTTAGGCCATCTTTTCCCGGCAACATAATATCCAGTATACAAATGTCAAAAGCTGCTTTTGTAAAAGTGGGAAGTACCTGGTTTCCATCGGTAACCATGGTCACTACAAACCCCCGGCTTTCTAAACTCTCTTTGACAATTTTACCAAGAAACTGCTCATCCTCTACATATAGAATTCTTGTTTTATTCATGAATTCTTGGAAAATTTAATACAAATGTACTACCCTCTCCGGGTCTGCTTTCGACCTGTACTGAACCCTGGTGCTGATGCATTACATCAGCCACATAACTTAAACCAAGACCATGACCTTTCGTATTATGCACGTCTCCTTCAGGAACCCGGAAAAATTTTTCAAAGATCTTTGAAAGATACAACTTAGGTACACCCCTGCCATGATCTTTTACATGAAGACTGACCGCATCCGCGCTTTGCTTTAATTCCACATTGATTACCGGCTTTCCGTCGCTGTATTTCAGTGCATTGTCCAGTATATTATATAAGACGCTGGTGAGATGTAATCGATCTCCCAGAATGTAGGCACTACTAACCGGATGTATGAATTGTATTTGGGCATTATATTTTTCGAACTGCAAACGCATCGTCTTCAAAATATTTTCTGCCAGATCGATCAGACTAATTTTCTCAAAATGTAAAACCTCTTTTTTATCATTGATGGTACTTTTCAACACTTTATCTACCAACAAAGCAAGTCGTTCCAGCTCATTTTTTGATATTTCCAGATATTCTTTTCGTTTCTGACTATCCTCTCCCGCTTTAAAATTTTCCAATGCTTCTAAAGCCACCTTGACGGTCGCGATAGGTGTCTTTAATTCGTGTGAAATATTACTGATTAAATCATTTTTCAACAAAGTGAGTCTTCGTTGTTTTTGCAGTGTTCGATACGAAAAAATAAATGCTAATAGCGTGAGAGTCAGGGTCAAGAGGACAAAAATGATTTGATTGAAAATCTTCATCAGAACAAACCCTGCTTCGGGTTGTACTTCCAGAGCATATAGTATACCGGTCCACATATCAAAGAAAGGCTTTGTTTGTTGCCCAAGGTCTTCTATGTTTGCTGATTTCCTGATCGTATAAGCATGATAAAAACCACTTTTGTCAAAAGCAGTGGCTACTCCGTTATTGATTAGAGCAAAAACAGCAGATGCCAAGCTATCCTGATCGGTCTTTATCGAGATTGTGTTGTTCCGGCTGATCATCAGTTGCATGGCCAACGATCCTACAAATCGATCATCCCGGTGTTCTCGAAACTTACGGTGTATCCGTCTACTGATGGGATAAGAAGCGTAGGCGGAATCCTGTTCGTGGATTGAATCACGTGATTCTATTTGTAACATAATCGCGTGACTGGAATCACTCCTCTCCCTAAAATCCCGAAACATTTGCCTTAATGAATCCGGTTGCAGATAGATATGTTTACCAAAATTCTCCTCCAACAGAGAGTCTTCCAGCGAACGTAAGGTATTCGTAAAAATATATTCTCCTTCCCGGATCACCTGATGATACTCTCTCTGGTAACTATTCACCAGCCAAACGCCTCCTAATGACACGAGCAGTACGAAACTGATCTCCATCAGCAAGACAATTGGATCTTTCCACCATTTCCCCATAGCAACAAAAATAAGGTCAAAATAGCATTGCCACTAAATCAATTAACCTTATTTAACCTTATATCAACCATCATTAACTTTGACCACTATTGATTGCTCTATCTTTAACCTTAAAATAGCACATCCACATGAAAAGATTATTTCTGCTCTCACTTTTTCTACTCACTCTTGTCTTAAATATGGTGGCCCAGAACTCGGGAGAAATTATTTACGAAGAAACTATGGATCTGCATAGACGAATGACGGGAGATCGCGAACAATTCAAAGAATTTGTTCCCCAGTTTCGCACCAATAAAATGATTCTGCTTTTTAATGATCATGAAGCACTATATAAAGCTTCTGAAGAGCAAAATGATGAAGTAGATGCGGGTAACGGAGAGCGACGGATGCGGATGCGGTTTATGGGAGCCGCTGGAGGTATCCTTTGGCAAGATTATATGGAAAACCAACGTATCGAAGAACGCGATTTTATGGATAAAAAATTCCTCATCACCGGCGAGCCTCAATCATTTGCCTGGAAACTCACCGGAGAATCAATGGAGGTAGGAAAATATGTTTGTCAAAAAGCCACTTTTGAAGATAGTACCAGACAAATCGTGGCCTGGTTTACCCCGATGATTCCTGTACCTCTCGGTCCGGGAGAATTTGGCCAATTACCTGGCCTCATCCTCCATATCGATATCAATGATGGCGAACGGACAATCACCGCTCAGGAAATCAACCTCAAAGAAATCGACCAAAGCCTGATTATCAAACCGACCAAAGGTAAAGAAGTCACACAGGAAGAATTCAGAACCATTGTCAGAGACAAAATGAAAGAAATGCGGGAACAGAATGGTGGCCGGGGATTTCATATGATGCGTGGTGAGCGTAATTAAAGTGAGGACTCTACCACACACATAAAAGAATAAGCATGAAAACAGTATATCTTTCCGTGGCATTAGTTATATTATGGTTCCATCCAGCCCGGTCACAGACCGTTGGCAATATTAATGCATCCGGATCAGTGATTGATTCCAGTGGAAATGCACTAGCAAGTTCCACTGTTGTACTACTAAATCCTAAAGACTCGGTCATGGTCAGTTTTGCCATTACCAATAATGAGGGCAGATTTAGTCTTAAAAGACTATCCGCAGGCGACTATCTTTTACAGGTAAGCTACCTGGGATATATTCCCAAAAACATTCCCGTGACCATCCAGCAGGAAGAACGCGAACAAGACCTGGGCCAGATCACATTGCAACCAGTCACTTCTGCATTAGATGAAGTATTGGTGAAAGCAGAAAGAATTCCAATGGAAATTAATAAAGACACCATTGCCTACAATGCCGCTGCATTTAAGACAAAACCCAATGATGTCGTGGAGGATTTGCTGAAAAAATTACCCGGTATTGAAGTTGAATCGGATGGAACCATCAAGGCTCAAGGAGAGGAAGTGAAACAGGTTCTCGTCGATGGAAAAGAATTCTTTGGTAAAGACCCCCAGATTGCCACAAAAAATCTGCCCGCATCAGCGGTTAATAAAGTACAAGTCTTTGACAAAAAGTCGGACATGGCTGAATTCACAGGAATCGATGATGGACAAGACGAAAAAGCGATTAATATTGAACTCAAGGAAGATCATAAAAAAGGAATCTTCGGGAATATCGAAGGTGGATATGGAACGAATGACCGGTATGAAAGTAAAATCAACTTAAATAAATTTTCAAAGAATCAGCAGATTAGTCTTCTGGGAATGGCAAATAACGTAAATCGACAGGGGTTCTCCATGAATGACTATGTCAGCTTTGCCGGAGGACTGGGAAATCTCATGCGCAGTGGTGGGGGAATGGTTCGAATAAATAATAGTTCAACTAATGGGGTACCCATCAGTGATGGACTAAGCAATGGATTTGTAAATACCGGAGCAGGAGGAATAAATTTTAACCAAGAATTCAGCAAGAACACTAAACTCAATTTGAGCTATTTCTATAGCGGCATTCGCAATGAAATTGATCAGCTAATCAACCGGGAAAGTATCCTGGCCGAGAGTAGTTTCCTCTCGGAAGAAAATGACAACGAAATTTCCGTAAATGGTAACCACCGCATCAATGCTACTTTCGATCACAAACTGGATTCCATGCAAAATATCCGGGTGCGTACCACCTTGGCTTTTAACGATTCAGAATACAGCATACTAAGTAACAGCCGAACTATTAATGACCTGGGAATCCTGGAAAACACCGGATTACGTGATAATAATTCCAATGGCAATAACACCAACTTTACCACTGAAATAATCTACCGGAAAAAATTCAGCAAGAAAGGTAGAAATATGACGGCAAGTGCCGAATTTGGTAAAAGTCGGGATGATCAAATGGCCTTGTTGCAATCGACAAATCAGTTTGTCGGTGAAAATAGTCCGAGTACGACCGAAATTATAAACCAGGATCATACTCAAAATAATAAAGCCGTCAATTATGGATTAGAGCTCACCTATACGGAGCCTCTGGGCAAAAATAACTTTCTAAATCTTGGCTATTCGCGAAAAAACTATTCTAATCAATTATTAAAAGATGTCTATGATCTGGATCCACTCGGTACAGGAGTATTCAATGACCTGCTCAGCAATCATTACAACCGGGACTATGTGTATGACCGTGGATCAACTTCCTGGCGATGGATAAAAAACAAATCGAATCTGCAAATTGGAGTAGATGCTCAAAAATCACTTCTGCAGGGACAATTCTTCACCAGTGAGGATATGAACATCGAAAAATCGTATTTTAATATATTACCGGAAATGAGTTGGAACTATGATCTGGCCCGGTCAAAAAGTTTACGATTTACCTACAACACCAGTGTCAGAGAACCCTCACTCACCCAACTCCAACCGATTGTCGACAATTCCAATCCGCTTAGCATCTATATTGGCAACCCGGATCTCCGGCCGGAATATTCACACCAAATCCGTTTGCGCTATTTTTCCTTTAGTCAATTTAGCATGACCAATTTCTTTGCTATGGTCAATGCTAATTATACCGACAATGCCATCGTAAATGCCCGTACTATTGACAATCAATTCCGACAAACGACGACACCAGTCAATGTAGACAATGACTATCGAATCTCGACCTTTACCGGTGTTGGTACACCACTTCGCTTTATAAAAGCGCGAATAAATATGCATGGTAATTTTACTTATAACCGGGGCATCGTTTTTATCAATACAGTGGAAGAAAATACCCGCCGATATAGTAGTTCTATTGATCTTTCTTTTGACAACCAGAAGAAGGATATTCTCGATTTTCGTATCGGTACTAATATCCGGCATAGTCTGACTAAATATTCCGTCAGCGATCAAATGGACCAAGACTATTTTAATCAATCTTACTATACCGATATTAGTATCAATCTTAAAGATTCATGGAGTATTGCTACCAGATTTGATTATAATTTTTATCAGACACTGGGTGACAATCGAAGCATACCCATCTGGAGAGCATCTGTTTCGAAATATCTCCTCAAACGCAAGGGCGAATTGAAACTATCCGCATTTGACCTTTTGAATCAAAATATTGGTATTCAACAAAACATTGATTTGAATTACATTGAAGATGTCCGCATCAATTCATTGGCCCGTTACTTTATGCTTAGTTTTACTTATGCCATCAATCAAATGATCGGCCAATCTGATATGCCTGGAGGAGGTTTTCATATGATGCGAAGAGGAGGCTAATATAATGCTGTAAAGTAATCCCGTTCATAAGATATTTGGAAAACTCAGAAACTTTTTTTCCCCCTTCGGTATTGATTACCAGGTATGGGAATTACAAAGTTTTTATGTTTCCTCTTTGTCCTATTGCTTCTTCCCAAGCAGATCGTAAGTCAGATCGATACTGACTTTAAAAGCATTGATCAATGGAGCACAAAGCAGATACTTAAAGACACCGGGCTGGTAGCTTTCACAGAACATCTGATCGAACCCGGCCGAAATGAAGCCGAACGGCTTCGGGCAATCTTTACTTTCATCGCTCATTTTCTGGAATATGATAATTCTTCAGCTCATCCCGGAGCAAAGAGGAAAAACCAAAACATTTATGACATCCTTAGAAATAAGAAAGGTATTTGTTGGGATTATGCTCAGCTCCTGAATAAGATGTCTCAAATTGCCGGCATCGAATGTATCACTGTGGTCGGTTTTTCCCGGGATATTGAAGCTGCACGACCGGTGGCCCGGCAGCCGGATCATGCCTGGAACCTGGTAAGAATAGACAGCGAGTATTACCTGTTGGATGTCACCTGGGCGAGTAATACGAAGAGCAGGCCTGACGCTTTTCAGCGCCTTTTCGCTACCGATTATTTCCTTACCAACCCCGAGCTATTTATAAAAAACCATTTTCCCGCTATCCCGGCCTTTCAACTACTTGATTGCCCGATAGCTTTCGAAGCTTTCGAATATAATGAAGTGCCTCCAAGTTCGTCCAACTGTAAGTTCAACTTCAGAGATTCTATTGATTCCTATAAATCGCTATCCTACCTCGATCAAAAAATAAAAGAAGCCCATTCAGTATATATTTCATTGCCTAACGAAAAGAATAATAGAATCTGGGGTCACGCCATTCTAGATAAAGCGCTTGATCTTAAAGAAAATGGAGATTTTCATTTCGAAAAAGGGGATCATCAGGAGGCTAAAGTAAAATACGATCAGGCATTAGTACTATTTGCTGATGGAGAAAAAAGAACCGATTTATTCCCCTGGCAGAAAGAGGCGAAAGGTTTTTGTTTATTAAATTATGCTCAGATTTTATATCGTTTGCATTATCAGTCAGATCAATCTTTCGATATCGTAATTTATAATTTGAAACAAGCTCGGGATGTCTTGGCTTCACTTCATAGCTCCTCTATTTCCATACAAAGTGCGTTGCAACAAATAGATCATCAAATTTCTGTTCTTGAATAAACAGATAATGGTATTACAATATTGGTTGTTGTCCCAATATTCTTGGTGCTTTCCATTTCCATGGTTCCGCCAAGATAAGCTACTCTTGATCGAATATTTTTCAATCCAATACCATCCGACACTTTCTGCATATCAAATCCTCGTCCATCATCCTCTACGGAAATAAATAATTCATTCTCGTGTACAGACAGTTGTACAATCACTGAATTAGCCTGAGCATGCCGGGTAATATTATTAATTAATTCCTGAATAATACGATAGATTGTCAACTCAGTTTCCTCCGGAATCTCTTGATCTTCCATGTTGATAGTTTCTAAAGAGACTTTTTGCCCCTTTAATCGAAGGCCTTCCAACAAGTCTTCTAGAGCCTGTACCAATCCCAGGTTTGATAGTGCATCTGGCATCATGTTATGCGCAATACGGCGCACTTCCGAACAAGCATTATCGAGCAGTTCATTTGCTTTCTGATAAACATTTAATTTTGATAGCGCGTCAATTTCCTTCTGCACGGAAGCAAAATGTAGCTTAACTGTTGATAGTAGTGCTCCGAGACCATCATGAAGATCCTTGGCAATTCTTAATCGTTCGGTCTCTTGCCCTTGCAATACTGCATTCATTTTCATTAACTGGTTGGCATTTTCAAATTCTTTAATTCTTTTTTCCTCCAAAATTTTTTCTTGCTCTGCCCTTAGCTGATGTGCCTCGATTTTTAATTGGTAAAAGCGAATTGCTAAGACAAGGAAAAAGGCAAGTAATCCCAGGGCGACCAAAAGAAGATATTGCCACTTCTGTTGTCTGGAAATCAACAGGGCATTGAGTTCATTTTCCCGTGTCAGGGAATGCAAGACCTGCTCCTTTTCTTTGGTTTCGTACCGTACCTGAAGATTTCGGGCCGTCTCAAGAGCCCGCTGATCCATCAAGGAATCTTTCCAAAAAAGTTGGGCCCGCAGTGCCTGCGCCTCCAGCTTCTCCTCTCCTTTCTGATGATAAATTTCGGCCAGCAATTTATAGTTATTCATCAGCATTTCGGACAGACCAAGTTCTTCGCATTTAGGTGTCGTAATTTCGGCATACATCCACGCATCATCAATATTTCCTGTTTCCAGGGAAATAGACACCAGGTAATGACTGCTCTCGACCAATTCCTTTAGTTGGCCCAGTTTCTTTCTTATTTCGAATGAGCGCAACCCATAGATTTTTGCAGAATCGTATTCGCCGTAATGGAGAAATAATTTTGATATTGCTTCATAGCTTGAGGCAATACCTGATTCATAATCGTCTTTTTTATCCAGTGCCAATGAGGTCCGGTAATCGGCAAATGCTCCATCATAATCACCCGTTAATTCTTTAACGGAGCCCCGGTTGTTATAAATATTGGAAAGGTCAATACTGTCTCCAGCAGCGATTGATTTTTTCAGGGCTTCTTCATAAACCTGCAAGGCCTCATGATAATCACCCATTTTCTTGAGTGTCACTCCAATACTATTGAGGGTATTACCATATCCCTCCTTAATTCCCAAGCTATCCCTCAATTGGAGTTCTTGGTAAAAAAAATCCAATGCCTGATCGTAATCTCCCACGATCTGATGAATAACGCCGATATTAAAAAGCGGGCCCAGACAACTTGGCAGCGTTTCTGGTTTGGATTCAAACTGATTCAGCGCACTGGCAAAATGTTGCAAGGCAGCCGAATAATTTCCTTGTAAACGATAAACCAGACCGAGGTAATGATCCGACACTGCGATCTGATATACATCTCCCACTTGATTGGCCAACCGTTGATACATCATACTAAACTGTAACGATGCTTCAATATCATGCCTCATATAGTATCTGGCCAATTGCCTTGCCGGCAGCAGACTATCCTCCATAGTAACAGCTGAAAGTAGGGCACCCTGAAGACTATCTGCATAGTTGATTGTCTGGGTAAAAGCTGACCGTAACCATATTCCCAAAATAAAGACCAGCATCAACCGCAGCACAAAAAATCGAATTTGATTGATTAAGGGAGGTTCAAAAAGCATCAAGTAAGCATTGATTGAGTTACAGTAGGAACAAAGATCTACAAACAGATTTCAATTATTATCGCAAGAAACAGTGATTTTACCATTTCACGGAATACCGTGAGAGCTACCGGTTACTCTAACAGCCCGCGTTCCAGCGCGACTTTGATAAGACCAACTGAATTCCTGACTCCAAATTTACTCAGGAGGTTTTTACGATGTGTCTCTACGGTATTCAAACTAATATGTAGCGTTTCACTGATTTCCTGCGTAGTCAGCTCCTTCGCAATCAACGCCAAAACTTCCTTTTCTCGACGGGTCATCTCCGGAATATATTGCCGGGTGGTAGATGCCTTCCCGATGAGGCTCTGCATCAGTGTATCCGAAACTACTTTGCTCAAATACTGCTCGCCTCCATAAACAGTACGAATGGCTTC
>JAGQWV010000201.1 GCA_020437045.1 Saprospiraceae bacterium
ATCTTCTTTCACCACTTGGCATTTTTACAAGGTACTCTTTAAAAAAAGATAGACGCTTTCATTGCTCTCTTAATCTAAACACTTCTGTGCGCCTTTCCAACCCGTGGATTTTGATCCGATTTTTTCCCCTCCAACCACTTCTCTACTGCATCCTTTTCACGCCAAGACATCTTTTACCACATGTCCATGCACATCCGTCAGTCGATATCTCCTACCTTGATGTTTATAAGTAAACTGCTCATGATCAATCCCTAATAAATGTAACAAGGTAGCCTGAAAATCATGAACGTGAACCGGGTTTTCTGCGGGATTAAAACCAAACTCATCTGAAGCTCCATAAGTCAACCCCTGCCTTACTCCACCGCCGGCCATCCATAGCGTGAATACATATGGATGGTGATCTCTTCCCCAATTACGTCTATCTTCGATCAATCCCTGCAGGAAGGGGGTGCGACCAAATTCTCCTCCCCAAATGACCAGGGTATCTTCCAGTAATCCTCTTTGTTTTAAGTCCTTTACTAAAGCTGCACTCGGCGCATCCGTATCCGTGCATTGCGTTTTCAGTTGGTAGGTCAGGTTCTTGTGTTGATCCCATCCGGCATGCATACATTGTACAAATCGCACTCCCCTCTCAATTAACCTTCTGGCCATCAAACAATTATAGGCATAAGTACCTTGAGTCAGAACATCAGGACCGTACATATCCAGTATATATTTTGGCTCCTTACTGAGATCAGTAAGTTCAGGGACACTCATCTGCATCTTATAAGCCATCTCATATTGAGTAATCCGGGTCTCGATTTCCGGATCTCCAAATGCATTTTTATTGATTTCGTTCAGCTGCAGAATGTCATCCAATAATTCACGTCGCATTTGTCTGGACATACCATCTGGATTAGAGAGATACAAGACCGGATCTCCTCCACCTCTAAACTTCACTCCCTGAAACTTGGAAGGTAAAAATCCACTTCCCCAATAATAATCATAAAAAATCTGGCCACAGCTTGCCTCTTTATCCCGGGAAGTCATGGCTACAAAGGCCGGGAGATCTTTCGCTTCGGTTCCCAATCCGTAGGTTAACCATGAGCCCATGCTTGGCCGTCCCGGCATTTCCGATCCTGTGAGAAAAAAGGTAATCGCCGGAGCATGATTCACCGCTTCCGTATACATTGATTTGATAAAGCAAAGTTCGTCAGCGATTCCAGCCGTGTGCGGCATAAAATCAGATACCCAGGCACCACTCTCTCCGTGTTGGGAAAAATTGGTAATTTCTGATAAAACCGGTCGATTTACCTGACCACCGGTCATGGTACTGAAACGCTTGCCACCAGCTAATTCATCCGGTATTTGTCTGCCGTGCCACTCCCGAAGTTTAGGCTTATAATCAAAGAGATCAACATGTGATGGTGCACCATTTTGAAATAAATAAATGACTCTTTTTGCTTTAGGCGCAAAATGTGGTAAAATGGGGATGTCGCCTGACAACTGCTGAGCCAACAACTTTTCATTGATCAGGGTACTGAGCGCAGCAGTGCCCAACCCCAGGGCCATTTTACCGAAAAACTGTCGTCGTGTATGTTGAGCGCTTAAATCAATCATTGCTACGTCTTATCGAGGTATTTCGATGTTGGAAATCCTCTGGCCTGGTAGAGCTATATGAGAATGGATTCCAACAATTAACTCGATAATCTCCGTAAAATAAAATTTAATTATCAGATTTTAGTATCGTTCGTGATCCTATATAAGTTTAACGATCAGATAGATCAGCATCCACTGCTGAGTCACTGATCAAGAGGTCACACCTGATTATATTATAATTAGCTTTAATATCTCAAAATGTCAGTTTTTCTTATCTCATACTGAAAGAAGTTAAACCAATAGAAATCACCATTAAAATTCTCGCAAAACCCGATATAATAGAGATGCAAATAATTCAGAAACTGACATATGCACACAGATACACATTCAAGCAAATAAGGAAACCCAGATTCTGTCTTTCGAGCGTATCTTCGGCCCCTCAGGCATTTAATCAGATCTAAAATCTTCGATCATTCCTCTTATAAGGAAATAATTTATCCTACGATCATTGCTTACGTTATCCGGCTTCAGCCATTTTTCTTCCAATATGGTCAATGACTTCTCCAAACTCTTTTGATGGACTAAATTCAATCATTTTTATATCTTCCTTTACGATTGCCGTGTGTCCATTAGGGAGATAGTACATATCGCCTTCACTGATTAATTCTTCGCTCCCATCATTATATCTGACCAATAATGATCCTGAAAGTATATAACCCCAATGTGGGCAATGACAACTGTCATTCGTCAAACCCTGTAGCAAAGGAGTAAAATCCGTACCTTTTGGCAATTCATTGAAGCAGATAGTCATACCTCCAAAACCCTGTTGTATTCGCATCTTAGTTCCGGGGCCTTCCATGGCCACCGGGATATCCTTCTTATTAATTTTCATAATTGGATTATTTGATTAAAAAATAATTAATAATTACAGAAGAGTCTCGCCAGAATTTGTCATCCTCAGATCAATCACAAGATGCTCCAATTTCTTATTTCTGGCTTTTACTATTTCTGCAAGTACTTGTATTATTGTTGCATGGGATGGTTCTATCCACACCTGAGAAATTCAAAACCAAATCTATGACTGAAAATCAGGCATCACCACAGAAAGAAGTCAATCATCATCACCCTGAGTGACAAGACTGGGAACAATGCCAAACTCTTTTTTAAATGCTCTGCTAAACCAGGAGGGATCATTAAAACCGGTAGCATAGGCAACCTCTGATACACCGACATCACCACCTTCCAACATGACTTTGGCTTTTTCCAACCGGACAGAACGAATAAAGATCGCCGTCGATTTTCCACTTAACGATTTTATTTTCCGGTATAATTGAGATTCACTTAGAGACAATTTCTGGGCGAGTTGAGATACCCCAAAATCTGCATCCTCCATATGTTCATTAATACACCCAACTACCCTTCTAATGAAAATACTTTGCTTGTCCATTTTATTTGAAGACATAACCTCCATAAGTCCTCCGCCAAACTTCTCCGCCAATTTATTCCGGATCTCAATCAACTGGTGAATCCTCAACAATAATTCATCCTGAGAAAAAGGTTTTATGATGTACGCATCCGCCCCTAATGATATAGCATAATTTTTGTTTTCCTGTCCTGCTTTGGCCGTCAGTAAAATAACCGGAATATGGTCTGTTTTGAGATCATTTTTTAATTGCTGGCAAACCTGATACCCATCAATATCTGGCATCATCACATCACTCACAATTAGATCAGGCAACCTTTCCTGCGCCAATGATAATCCATCTGCACCATTGACTGCATAGATCACATCGTAACTTCTCGATAATACTCTTTTGATGAATTTAGCTAAGTCTTTATTGTCTTCGATCAGCAAGATCAGCGATCGATCTCCTACTTCCACCACCGGCGATCTATCAACTAAATCATCCTCATATTGCACGGTAGGCGCATCGTTGGTCATTGGAAGTAATATTGTAAAGATAGTACCTTGATCATCACTTTCTACAGAGATAGAGCCTTGCATGAGACTAACCAAATCATATACCAGAGCCAATCCAATTCCCGTAGTTCCAGGCACCATCTTATCCGTTTCAACTTGATAATATTTCTGAAAAATAAGGGGTAGGTCTTCCTTGGGTATGCCAATACCATTATCACGGACAACAATACAAGCATGGGGTTCGCTACTCCTTTGTTGCTTCCGGAGTTCGACCGTTATCCGACCATCCAACCCAACCGCCCTGATAGCATTAGAAATAAGATTGATAATTATGCTGCCTAAACGTTCACGATCAAAATCCATTACCACATGATGATCATGGCTAATAAAGGAAAGGTCGATATGATTATTTTGAGCAAGCGGTTGAAAGCGATCAATCAAATATCGCAGATAAACCACCAGATCGTCCTGTTCCAAATGCAATGTTACTTTACTGCCTTCCAACTTGGATAATTCCAGGATATCATTGACCATTTTTAAGAGGCGCTGACTATTTTCTCCAATATTATTCAATAATCCCCTTTCCGCTTCATCCTCCATCTTATTATTTAATTCCTCGATATACCCTAAAATCAAAGTAAGTGGTGTTCGAAATTCATGGGTAATATTGGTGTACATATTATTTTTGACCCGGTCCAATTCCTTGAGTCTTTTTGATTCGACTTCCTTTCGACGTTTATCCTGATGATAATCATAAGCAAAATAA
>JAGQWV010000202.1 GCA_020437045.1 Saprospiraceae bacterium
CGCAAAAAGATATTTAAATTAACGGCAATAACCCATGCGTTGATCTACTAGATATTTCCTATCATGCATCTGGCTGTAATGGCCGCCATTACCAATAAGAAGGACGAATGGTTGTGCTACCCTCCAGAATCCGGCAATCGTCATTGATTTGACGACTGGGTGCCTTACCCTGCAAAACTGTACCGTCAATAAAGATAGAATCTGTTTGCACCTCACTTGCAAAAAAATATCCAATAGCCGTATTGTCAGGATCATCAAGATTTACAATATTTCCCCGAAGTTCAGCCGGTGGAGGGTCAAAAATACCACCACTGACACCCAATTGTCGCTTCAAAACATCCAGAAAAGTAAAGGCGTTTTTGCTCAGGCCAAGTTGTCTGATGCGCACCAGATATTTGTCCATAAATCGTCCGCCATCATCCACAATATTGGCAGCGAGTTGTGTGATGCTCTTGCCATCATAATTTCGGTCGGAAAATAGTCTGATCGTTTTATCACTATTTAATTCGGTTACCCAACAGTTTTTACAGCAGGGCTTTGGGGCGGGTACTTTACCCGATGTCGTACTAATGGTAAAATTCTCCGGAAATGTCTCGATAAAATAGGTGCCTTTATTCTGCCAGGTATAGAAGTTTTGTTCTTCAGGTGGATCCATCCAGGTAGCATAGATTTCTACACTATGTTGATCAATCAGGGTGTTTTCGGTAGGGGTCTTCCGGTAGAATACCTGGAGACTATCGATCGGAGGTACCTTGGCTGTTTCTTCAGGTATGGAAGCGTAGTCACCCTGTCGCAGGGTATTTATGAGTAAGGTGTAGGATTTACCTAATTCTGCATGAAAGTCGGTAGGAGTGAGGTACACGCCGGCATCCTCACTTTCAGTCAGAAAGGTAACCCTGCCTTCATTGTCACGAATACGTACGGTAGCCTTTGACTCTCTTTTGGAAAAGTCTTCGAAAATGGTTCCGTATTTGGCACTGGTAGAAATTTTAACGGTATGTGGCCCTGGTTCCGTGGTAATAAATCCTTCGACGACCAGCGTTCGCACTGCCTGACTCGTTTGAATATTTACCTCATCAACACAGGACATCCCAAGGAATATGAGTAATAGGAACAATATTCGGTGCGGGCTGACCATTATAGTGATATTTTATAATTGAGCGATGGAAATGCAATCCCCAGCGTAGCCAGCTTATAGGCCTGCGGAGGGCTAAAAGGCTCCTGGTCGAAAAAAACAGAGAATGCATTTCTTCTGGCGGTAAGATTGTAAATGGAA
Source organism: Saprospiraceae bacterium (assembly GCA_020437045.1). Taxonomy (GTDB): domain Bacteria; phylum Bacteroidota; class Bacteroidia; order Chitinophagales; family Saprospiraceae; genus JABDMH01. The sequence goes on from JAGQWV010000202.1 coordinate 1,277, forward strand.
AGAATCCAATCTCCGGCCAGTATTTTCTTTTCTGTTTTAAAACTCCAAGTCATCGAAAAATCCAGTCGCTGGTAGTCAGGCACCCGAAATCCATTGCGGCTTTCATAAAACGCGACATCTTGATTCTGGTAAAAAAACTTGGCTACCGGATAGGAAATCGGCCGACCGGTGCTGTAGGTGAAAACCGATGAAATTTTAAATCGCGGACTCACCCGGTACTGCAACACAGCAGTGAGATCATGTGGTTTGTCAAAGAAGGAAGGAAACCAGTCTCCATCATTAATGGTTTCATCCTCGAAGATTCCTATGACCCGGCGTAGACTTCTTGAATAGGTATAACTCATCCACCCGCTGAGTGTTCCAATTTGTTTTTTCAAGAGTACCTCTATGCCATAGGCCAATCCTTCGCCACTCAGTAATTCCGTCTCAATCGTTTGGTTGAGAAGTAGATTTGCACCATCCTTATAATCGATGAGATTGTTTATTTGCTTGAAATAGGCTTCGATAGAAAATTCGTAGGTATTGTCCAGGAAATTTCGAAAGTATCCAAGTGAATACTGATCTGACGTCGATGGCTGAAGGTGAGTGTCGGCCAATTTCCAGACATCAGTTGGTGCAATGGAAACGGTATTGGAAATTAAAGCAATGTTTTGAATTAGGCGGTTATATCCTGCTTTGAGGGATGAGTGTTCATCCAGGGTGTACCTTAATGAAAATCGTGGTTCAAAGCCATGATAGGATTTTATCAAATCATTTTTTCCGAATGTAGTCTGAGACTCGATATAAGTTTCCGTGCGTGGTTGAAATGGGGTGTAGTTAAAAACGGTTTTAGGACCCAGGTACCGGAATATATTCATTCGGACTCCATAAGAAAGACCGATTTTTTCACCAAGCGCAAGTTCATCCTGGATATACATAGCCATTTCTTGACCCTGTTCTTTTTCCAATTCAACAGGTAGTATTTGTTCATCCTGATTTATATTCAGCAGTTTACCGGGGCTGATTTGTATTTTCTTAAGGCCAATTCCGAGGGAAATAGTATTATTATCTTTAAGTAGATAATTTAGATCAAGATTTGCATTCTGATCTACCAGGGAAGATTGGTAGTCAAAAGTTTCAAGGAAGTTTTTTTCGACCGCACCGTAATCATATTTACTTTGAGACAAGGTGATAGAGGAAAATAACTTTTTAGTGAGGTTGCCATTCCATTTTAAAGACTGCAGTTCATTTTCCCAATTAAATTCATTGTTGCTCAATAAATTAAATTTGTCTCCACTGCGATAATAGGAGTAGTTAAGACGGTTGGAATTATTAATACGATAAGTGAGGTTAGTATTCACATCAAAGAAATTCGCGGAACTATTTCGAATTTCTGGGTCTTTTACCTGTTTTAAAATCCATCCAGAATA
>JAGQWV010000203.1 GCA_020437045.1 Saprospiraceae bacterium
TCCATGGTGAGTGAAGGTCAATTGGTCAATGTATAATCAAAGTTAGGAAAAACTTCTTAACCTAAAGCCAGAATAGTTCTACTACGAGAATACGTTCATATCCTTTCTCTTAGCATTTTTATTTCGCTTTCGATTCTTTCTTATCCATTTCTGTAAGAACAACCATACCTTCTGATGTCTTCTTTTTGCCTGATGCTAACTGTGCTTCCAGACGTTTCAATGAGGATATTTGTCTTGTTTGCTTACTATTCATTTTTTTATAATTTAGAAGTTAAACTTTGAAGAGATGTCTAGAAGATGGCGGTAGACAGAGGACTCGAACCCCATCCAGATTTGCTCCGAAACCTAGTTTTCAAAACTAGTCCCCACTCCCATGCAGCTGCTTTATCTACCATTGTATGCGGAGAGCTACGTACTCAAAATGTATTCAGTTCGACTGAACGACAAGTTTAGCAGCCGTCCTTATCCCATACAGGATAACTCTCCATAGTTCAAATTCTAATCCATAACAAAAGTCACCTCTGAATCATCCGATTGAACCGCTAGAGAGACTTTCTCAGTTCTATCATCATGATTATTTAAACTTGACCATCTGGGACATGGAACAAAATTACTAACACAGCTGCAAAGTGAACTTGCGAAGCATATCATTATCAAGGACTTAATTGAATTTTTCATTTCTTTTTTACTACCAATGTTGATTTTATAGAAAGGTAACCCTCTTTTTCTAGCGATATAGGGACATATCGAAAATATAGCCCAGATTTAGTTGTAACCCAAGAGGTTCATCTTTTACTTCTTCTCCTAAGGATAACAAGCCTGTCATTCCAAACTTCAATTGTCCATCACCTAAAAACCGATTATTAAGTAATGTCTCAAATCTAAATCCAAAGATATTCGCGGAATCAAATATTAAACCGGTAGTTAAATCATTTTTGAAATGATAATCAACACCCACCAGGGTATTAATTAATTGATTATCAACAGAATAAATAAACCAGGCATAGGGTTCAACAAGATCACCTGAAGTAATTCGAATTTTTGAACCAATCAGTCCATAACCATGAAGAGAACGTGAATAGCTTAGTTCCGAACTAAACACGTTAATTTCTCGGCCAATCAGTCCATTATTTAGACTGCCCGCAAAATAGACCTCACTTTTATGGGTATTGTCCACCTTGATTTGCGGATTACTAGAGAAGTAGAAACCAAAATTCAAGGAAGGTGACAGTGATCTATTAGACTCAAAATCAGCCAATTCACTTGGATCAATCGCAATGGCTTTATTTGAGTTAAAATTTAGTTGCCCAATGGAAAATCCCAAACCAATTGAGAGCAATGATGGTCGATCTCGATTCAATCTGATCTTATAGGCATAGGTACCACCAACCTCATTGTTGGAAAGCAAGCCCAATTTATCATTTAATAATTGAATACCAAGGGACATATTACTATAGATAAAAGGATACTGAAGACTTATCGACGATGTACTAGGTCCTTCATCGAATCCAAACCACTGCTTGTGATAAAAAGCATCAACCTCAAGAAAATCGGTCGTAGCAGACATACCAGGGTTCCACCTAAATGCTTGATTTCGGAGCAGCGATGCAAAGGGAAGTTGCTGGGCAGTCATTCTTCCTATCTGGCATGTCAGGAATATGATAATAATGTACCTAATTTTCATCTCTATCGTATTAAGGTTATAGATGACTTAATCATTTCATCACCTAGTTGAAGTACATAGTAGTAAACGCCATCTGGTAGTTGGTTAGAATTTTGATCCAGGCCAGTCCAGTCCTCTTGGTAATTGGTGTTTTGATAGACGACATTTCCCCACCGATTGAAAATAGATAGGCTTGCGGATCTATTATTCAATCCAAAAATCAAACTGTCATTTCTACCGTCTCCGTTTGGAGTCAAAAAATTTACTCCTATGATTCCTTCCATCTCTACATGGTAGGATGTATCAACGGTACAACCCATATCATCCGTCACAGTAACGAAATAGGTGCCAGTTTCGAGATTTTCTAAGAACTCCGTAGTCGCTCCATCATCCCAGTTGATTATATAAGGTGGCAGACCACCAATAATGTGAAGTTGGATACTACCATTTTGGTTCCTATTTACATCCATAATAGATGCTGAGACGACAATAGGTTCAGGACCCTGAATAACCAAAGTTGTGTCAATACGATTTCCTGCCACATCTTCTATTGTTAATGAATAAATCCCAGCAGATAGATCATTGCGGACAAGTGATGTGCTTCCATCAGACCATTTGAAATCCAATGGGTTGATACCTCCCTTCACCTCAACCACCACACTTCCGTCAGAACCTCCAAAACAAACTGGTCCTTGTGTCTCTATAGAGTTGACTATAAGCAATGAACTTTGATTAGATTCAATACTTATGGTCCCATTCTCCCTATTGAATCCTACTGGAATAAACCTATCATCTGCAACTATTATTTCCGTAGGAATATGAGAGAATTCTACGATAGTACTACTCGCTTGACCGTCCTCAACTAAAAAGCATATTGAGAATAAAATGGTGTCTTGAGTTGTTACCACAAAAGGATCAAAAGATTTCGCGAACGTTAAGGTACCTTCTTCAATCAGACTTGTACCAAAATCAGATGAATTTAAATCGTATCCTTCCAAATATCCTTCGGTAGAGGAAAATCTTAAAATATTAGGATCCCATATGAGGGAAAAAGAAATTTGCTGAATACGCTCACTATTCCTTAATCCAAAACCCAAACATACCTCATCACCAACCGCAACAGTATCGCTTGTTAGATAGATAGTGGGTATTGACGTGACTTGACACCTCCCATTATTAAATGAGAATAAATAAAAAGTAAATGCCAAAACAAGTATAATAATATTCTTACTAAACATTATATTCCATTTTATCTCAAAAATATGAATGAATTAGTGTACACAGCTTCGCTGGATGAGAGATGATAATAATACAATCCCTCACCCCTCAATTCATGACTTTGTAGTTTCAAAATATTTTTGCCCTTATGTAATGAAATCTGCTTGTCAATCAGACATTGACCAATTGGATCAAAAACTTGAAACCTTACAAAATCATTATTGTTGATTTCCACTAGAAGGCTAGCTTCAGATGTAAAAGGATTCGGCCAAAGAGGTCTTACCTTGAATGCTGACTCTTTGGTCACAGGTTGAATCTCGATCTGAAATTTTTCTTCAATCTCATTCACTGCAATATTATCAATGATGGTCGACCGAAGGAATATATCTGGATTCATAATGTGGTCTGAAGTAAACTTCAAATCAAACAAGATCTCACCCTTATCTAGATGCAGATTTTTACCATCTTCATCAGCCCAAATAAATAACAATTGACCATTTTTAACCATTTTCTGGCCGATATTGTCTGTGGTTAAATAGTCCATGTAATTGCTTCTTATATCTATCACCTCAATTGGATTCTGGACATCTAAACCAAATTGCACCCCGTTAAAATTGAAATTGTCGGTGGCTATGATTCTTAGGTTGTAGGAACCGGATCCAAGATCCAATAAGTCATATTTAATTTTCACTACATCTTCAATGTTTCTGGAATTCTTCTGACCGTATACTGCTGAACCATCAACATCTCCGATTTTGAATCCAACAAAATCTGCAGTAGTTATTGAACTCTTTAATTCATTATATGTACGATTATCGGGCCATGGTTGAGAACTGGGTTCCTGATCATTCGAAAATTTAAAATCCGATGCAACAAATAACCAGGGTGAATCATATTCTGAAAAACGATCGATATCAAAGAGAATTAACCGCTGTATTTCAGATTCATCTGCAACAGTTATTTTATTATCATCTAGATCCCGGACCACGTTGGCTGCGAGCACTTGATAGGGATTTGTCAGTCCCTCTCTTTGTCTTGATCGATTATATCTCTTTACTTTGGCAAGATCTAACACATTAATTCCATCTCGGAAGGATCCCATCTTTTTCGGCGTAAGCGTGATATTAGTACCAGATGGTATTTCTTTCAAACTATAGGTACCCTCATTATCTGTCAGCATGTCACCAGAAAGATCACCTGATAGATCAATTAGCACTTCACGCATTGGCTTTCCATGTTCAACATAAACCTTACCCGAAATGCTCAATTTTGACTCAACACAAATCTCACCGGCAATCTCAATCATTCTAAACTGAGATGATGAGGTATTATCAAATGCTCTAGAATCTGTCGGCTGCACTAATCCTTTGGTTCCAGTTTGACCAACAATGAGGATGGGAATTTCAAAAAGTACACTTTCATCAACAAGGTTCATTGGATTCGTCTCAGACCAAACAAAATCTACAGAATTGTCTGAATAATAAATGATATCTGACGTAGTTACACCTAATGAGGTATTGAGATTCCTAAATGGACCATTCAGAATCATAAGAACATCATCTTCTTCTGATCCAACAGTAAATGACAAGCCGGTTATCGATCTAAAACCCGCTACTCTGACGGGCACGAAAATCGTATCCCCCGTCACTCCACAAAAATCATCGATCTTTATTATTACCTCTTTCAGATTTGGAACAGCTTCAGATCGCTTGCAGATTTGCACACTATCACAATTATTGTAAACAGTAAGACAAATATCTCCCTCCATTCTAACCACTACAGGATCAGATAATTCCGAAGTAGATCCATCGGGAAAATTCCATAGGAACCTTGTACCGTTCTCTGATAGATTGATCAGCCTCGCTAAAGTATCATTGATTAGCTCTATTCTGAAATCAGCGATTGGTTTGATACACTCGGTACAGGAAGCAAATACAACATCATCCAAAGAAATTGATCCGCCATTAAAAGGTATGGGTGTGTAAAACCTGATTCCACCCAGAGCTCCCGGATATGGAAAAGCACCTTCCAGTTTATTGTCAATAATGATCTGAAAACTGTCCTTATCAAGATCAAACTCCAGAATCACATCATGAGGTGATACTCCTCCTTTATCCACCAAACCTTTCAGATTGCTGACGACCTGACCATTTGCATTCAATAATTTAGCAGGATATTCTTTAGGTCCAAAGGCTATACGATAACCAATATTGCTACTATCCCCTTCTTCATTTTGAATTGCGATTCTACCATCGAAGGGTACAAATGAACCCATCCCATCACCCATGAATTCAGTAATCAGTGTGAAACCTATTCGATAGATTCCCTGCTGTTGGTTACCCAATTTTAAGGTAAAGTCGGAAGCCTCCACCTCATTTCCATTTCCATGTATGTAAGGTGTATCAGGCCAGGAATTTACAAAATGACTGCCGATATATCCATCTAATGTATCAAGTCCAACCGGTGGATAAGTTGACCACCATTGTGGCAAAATCTCAGAAATCAAATCACCTTTAGTTCCATTGTTAAAATCATAGCTTTTGTAAGTCGAAAAATCATCTTGATACAGAACAGTCATCTTATCGCAATAAGGTTTGTACGAATCTCCCTCCTCCCCGCATGCTTTGAGACAAATGTCATCCACTTTCACTTCTTTGTTATCTCTAGTCAATTGTGTGTCAAACCAGATCGTGTCCAGACCATCCAGCCCAGTGGATGCCAACTCATACACAAATGAATTGTTGATCAATACAGTTACATCTTTTGTATTTCTATCTAACACTACTTCTACCAAAAACCAGGTGTCTATGGGATAGTCCACTTCCATAAAGCCGGTATCCAGATTTACTTCTGACTTCCCATTTTCTGTCCTGAAATTAATGAACACTGCATCTGATCCCTTATCCAATAGTTGACTTTGCAAACCACTTTCTGATGGAATACTCACCCGATAACATACAGATATCATTGTATTTCCACTTTGTTCCTCAAAACCATATTTCGCACTACAATCAATTCCATTATTTCGCTTTATTGACAAATATTTATTGCCTATAGATTCTTCTCCCACCAAACAAGACTCATCTCCAGCATTTAATACTTCCCAATTGTCGTGATCTGATATCTTATCCCCAGCATTGTAATTTTCAAAACCTTCACATTCCAATTCTTCCGGATCAGTACATGGGCTTCTTGGTATTCGTTTACAACAAATTTTCCAACAACAGCCCCCTTCTCCAAAGGTGTCAAATGGCCCTTCTTCCGGACAATATTTATATACCACATAACAATACCTCGGACTACCTTCCAAATCTACTACACCCATATTCTGTCCCGCTCCAAATACCTGTCCAGCATCCGTAAACCAATTCAATACCTCTGTCCCCGATTCTGCTGTCTCATAACCTAATCCTCCTCCCTCTTCTACAGTCAAGGGGCCTATCTCATTCCCACATTCCGTCGGATCATCTACACATAGCTTTATACAACATAGTGTCCAACACCTGCGCTCTGAATCCCAGCGCTTCACACATATCCAGTAGCACTTACCCTCGCCGAGTGGGTCAGTCTTAATGAATACGCCTCTACTTCGCTTCTTCCCAGCGGCTGCCATTCCCTCCGGTTCATAGATCGTCCACTCATACTCATCTTCTCCCGCTGGCAAATCATACATATCTTCCAGCTCCAGCGTCACCACCTGGCCTCCTTCTACACCCGGCTCTACCCCTTTTATCCGTATACAATTACCTGGGCGTTCAACACATACTTTCGTGCAACACCATCGGTAACATCCATCTGATCCCTTTATTAATACACTGATCGTGTAACAACCCTCCGGTAAGCTTACATC
>JAGQWV010000204.1 GCA_020437045.1 Saprospiraceae bacterium
ATTTTTTTTTGCAGGAGAGGAGAGTCGCTCAGGAGTCTTATAGAGGGTGCGGATAGGCATGGATATAATGCAATCAATTTTGATGAATTTGTTTTTCTACCTGAAGAAAATCAGTCTTATGAAGGAGCAAATTATGTCCAGGAAATGTCCAGGTATTATTTTTTTGAACCCCATGGTAATCGACTGAACAGGGCCTTTCGCCGCTTAGAAAACCTGGAAAATATTAGTTCCGCTGGTCACCGCCTTAAGGGTGATCATCTCAAAATTGATCCGTTAAATCATAACTTGCGGCACTATATCGTCATGAGTGAAGAGCACGCTAGAAGGAAATATTTAAATCGACATTATGATCTGGAAGATCTGAGAAAAGGATGGCATGGTAATCGCCTCGACTTTACGCTCGATAATTTAAAGATGCCCGCAAATTCTGTTTTTTTACGCATGATCACTCCGAATAGTAACATGCATCATTTGGACCGTAGTCAACCGGCTAAGCTACATTATTGGGCATGGCAAACTGCGTTAATTTGATCGGCCCGTACCTCTTTATCTACCACCACTTTTCTGGACTCATATTTGTACTAGCATTTTTGAATTATCAAATTTGAAATGGAAACCAATATGCTAAATAGACTTTTCATCGCTTTATATTTTATCTTATGCACCGGAGGAATCATAGCACAAAATCTTGTGGTTGATGGTGCTCCTGTTTTGCTACCGAGATTGACATCGGCTGAGAGAGATGCTCTTATGGGGATAGAAGGTATGATCATCTTTAATTCAGATGCCAAGAAATTTCAGGGGTTTGTTGGAGGTGCACAGCTTCTGGAAAGTGCTCCTGCCCAACCCGGAATGATGGTGAGTCTGGATCTGAACTATATTTCTTTTGTGGCGCAAGAATCAGGAATCCTTTCGTCGGTTGAAATATATACAGAAAACGCCGGATCAGAAGGATCTCTACTATTGAGTTCCGTCGATCTGTGCATGGAGCCTGGGTCAAGTAGTATTAGCAGTACAATAACTTCTATCTCAGGTTGGAATAGCTATACCTTTCCTGACCAACCGGTTGTTAATTCCGGGACTACCTATTATCTTTTTACCAATTCAGGCGTAGTAACCGCGAACGCAAGTCAGGCAGATTTAGAAGCCATCGGCAGTGGAAGTTGTCCAAATAACCCTCAAACATCCGACTTTACTGTTCGAATTCACATCGACGGTAACTGGATTGATTTGCATTAGTGTTTATCCAGTGTTTTCAAGAGCTGCACCGACTTGATCTTTGACCTACTTAATGTACTCCTTCAAGAATAAAGTCGGCTTCTGCTTTTTTTGAAAACCGGTAGCTGACATTGAAATTTAATAAGTAATTGGCAAACGCTGCATCACCAATACGGTAAACACCAGTCTCTTCCGTCCGCTGCTTGTCGGAGAAGCTTTGGATTCGATTTCGGTATAAAGCCACGGGTACGTTTAGGCTAAAAATAAGATTATGCAATGCATAACTAATTCCGGGTTCCACTGAAGCGACATATCCCGGTCGTCGGTAACCTGCACTCGAACCGATTAGATCTGATGATGGCACTCCCTCAATGCGACCACCTAAATATGCACTGAATTGTTTCTGGAAATAGTTCAATCCGATCCTTGCCGCGAATTGATCCGGACAAGAAAATTCCTCCCGGCCATTTCGTGTCAAAACACCATTGGTCGTCTTAGGATTGGACATATAGTAAAAATTATTGGTGATCATAAGATGATTGGAAAGTGTGTGATAGCCCGCGATGTCCAGGGTGATTCCGGTACCGCCATCACCAGGTTGAATGGATTGATCGACGACACTTTCAATATTTTCATTTCGGTCGTCTCCTTGATTATAGAAAATATCCATGTAATCATACTTGCCAGTGGGGAGTTTTACGCCCAATCCTACCGAATAGTTAGTTTTACTATGTTTGATTGGATCTATTAACCAATATCCGAGACCCATCCGAATATCGGAAAGACCACTGGAATGGGTAGAATGTCTTTCACCTAATCCATTCGGTGGGTTTCCTCCATGCTCATACATGGAGGAACGATCATGAAAAACAAATGGAATCGTAACATTGGTGTAGATCCGGTCAGAGATCGCATAGTTCAATGTAAGATCAAGTAAGGACGATTTGTTAATGACCTCTGTGCCATCTTCCACCCGGTTTTTCTCTTCATGATCTCCTCTAAAGTGTCTAAATGATTTGAAATGACGGAAGTTAGTACCTAGTAGAAGATCACCCTTCATTAGTGCAAAACTATTACCCATGGTACCTGAACAAGAAGAGAAACCGCGAATGGCCACACATCCCTGAGCATTCACCTGCGTAAAAGTAGTGACACACATCAATATAAAAACGATGGATATGGATTTGATCGAAGTTGGTATTTTAGAGTTCATAGCAAGATAGTATTCGTTAGTTTGATACAATGATACACAGATTGCGAAATCAGTGACATAGCATGTTTTGAGTATTAAAGAATACTTGATGAAAGAATATATCTGCTGGACAAGATATTATTCCATAAGGTCAAGGAAACTTACCTTTACCATTATAAAGCACCCCAGTTAATTAGTGTCTGCGTTAGAAAATGCAGAGGTAAATACACCGAGTATGCAATGTCTCATTGTGGATGATGATCAATTAATTTGCGATTTGTTAGGTCATTTTTGTGATAAAGTTGAGGAGATCAGAGATGTGACCACCACCAATTCGGGGTTTGAATCCATCAATTTGATTAACCGTAACGTTTTTGATCTTGTTTTTCTTGATTACAATTTGCCAGATGTAACGGGAGAAGAAATACTCTCCCTAATTCCCAATGATACGGCTGTAGTGATGATTACGGCACATAAGGAATTTGCAGCGGAGGCTTTCAGTCATGAGAAAATCGTGGATTATCTGGTCAAACCATTTGACTTTGCTCGCTTTTTTCGCTCGGTTCAGCAGGCAGAAAAATATTTATCAAGAAAAAGTGTGGAACAAAGCCAATTGTTTGTTCGTGATGGTACAAAATTGGTAAAAATAGATCTTAGCTCGGTACTCTTATTTAAAGCAGAAGCAAACTATGTCGCAATAGTGACCTTGGAACGTCGAATTTTGACATTAATGACGTTGAAGGAATTGGTCAAGCGACTGCCAAAATCTTTTCAAAGAGTACATCGCTCTTATGTGGTTAATTTGCATAAAATTGACACGATAGAAGTTGGGTTAGTCAAAATTTCTGAACATGATGTTCCGGTTAGTAGTACCTATGAGAAGAAGTTACTTTCTAAAATTAAATTGTTGAATTAATCCATTTTTGGAGCCTCATCTTACAAAGACAATATTTTAGTGACTCTTCCACAAATCCCAATACTTTACGGTCCGGTAACTGATGATTATTTTGTAAAATAGGGATCAGGTTATTTAATTGGAGAGATTTAGCATGGGTGACCAGCTTATGTGTAATCGATTGCCAAATAAGCAAGTCCTGAGTTTCCCTTAGATTTGTTAGTTGTACAATGAATTCCTGAAATTCCAATCCCAGTAGATCCATGGCATGGTTCACTTTCTTTAATTGATAATCATAGTTTTTTTCCAGGTAAGTAAAATCAGGAACTGGATAATATTTTGCTCCTAATATGGTGTATATCTGGTCAATGAGAAGTTGTCCGTCAAATGGTTTCTGGAAATAATAGGGGCTGATTTTCTTTAGGACTTCATTTTCTTTAGCAGAAACTACAATCAGCGGGCATGAACCTTGTCGTTTCTCTTGGAATTCCTGAAGTCTTTCCTGAATATCATTTTGTTTCAAAATAAGATCGGTAATAATCAAATCAGGTTTTTGCTGATTTAGTGCATTCGTTAATTGTTCGAAGTCCTGAAATTGTTTGATCACAAATGGTCCGGAGGCTAGTAGATGAGACAGGAGATCAAGACTGGATGAATCATCATCCAGGTGTATGATGTTCAGTTTTTCCGGTAAATTAGGCAGATACTCCTGACTGAGTGCTGCGGGATTATTTAGATCACCTTTTTTCGTTACGGCGATGATAGGAATTTCAACCGTAAAAGTGGAACCAATATTTTTCCTGGATTCAGCTCTTAGTTTTCCACCCAAAAGACTGGTTAATTGTTTGACAATAGACAAGCCAAGACCGTATCCTCCGTATCTGCCTGTGACTTCTGGTCTTTCCTGGAAACTTCTTTCATTAATCTTCTTTAGATTTTCTTCCAGAATGCCTACTCCCGAATCTGTGACGGAAATGAATAGTCGGTCCTGTTCTTCCGTCTCTCTCCATGCTCTTAGTAAGATGGTACCTTGATGCGTGAATTTAATAGCATTAACAATTAAATTTGTCACCACCTGGGAAATTCTTAGAGGATCAGTTTCATAACTTAGGTCATAAAGTTCATGGGCAATTTGGAAATTAAATTTGAGTCCTTTTTGGAGTGCTTCAAATTGATAGGTCTTATAAATGTCATTAAGTAATTCGCCAAGATTTACTGTTTTTTTATTGAGTGGAAGTTTGCCTTCCACTAATTTTTGGTGATCTAAAACATCATGTACTAAACCAGTGAGGTTTTCTACGCTTTTTTCCAGACTGCTAATAATGGGTAATTGAGATTTATTCGGTTTGTTTTTTTTAAGTAGACCAGTGAGACCACGAATAGTATGTAATGGTGTTCGCAATTCATGACTCATGTTTTGTAAAAATTCTTCCCGTTGATCTGTAGCTTTTTTTTCGGCAAGTAGAGAATTATTTAAATCGAGAAGTGTCTGTTCTACCCGTTTTCGCATCTTGGCAAAGCTACGCGCAAGAAGTCCAATTTCGTCTTTGCGATCTACAGGCAGAATCACATCTGGATTTCCCTCTTCATACTTTGCAATGGCTTGTGTGACCGAATTGATTTTCTCGGAGAATAGTGTTGAAAACAGATAAGAAAGCAGTATGGAGAACAAACAGACGATAGCCAAATTCTGAAAGCTTTCTCTCCTTACTTTACGTGCGCTATCCAGGAGTGTGTCTTCATCAATGGCAGACATCAGATATATGACTCTCTTTCCTTGCATATATTCAAGTGGTCGAAGAAAGTCAATGTAGAAATTCCCCTTCGTATCTCTAAGATTTCCTACTCCCGGTGGGAGGCTGTTTAATGGTTGTGCATAGTCATTGCCAAAACTAAAATTGGAATTACGTTGTCTCGAAAATTCCATTTCGGCATTGGGATGATGTAGATATTGTCCGTATTCGTCAAGAAGCAAGGTGAAAATGCCATGCGAAGAAATGTTGTCCAGTTGCGTATTGAAGCGATTGAGATCTACGTTAATCACCAGGATGCCTACTTTTCTTTCCTGATCATCAAATACGGGACTGGCTGCTCTCAGGGTTACAATGGGTGGTTCGCTAACGATACCATGCTCTTCATTGAGATTAATTCTGGAGAAATAATATTGGCCTCGATTCATCTCGATTGATTCCTGGAAATAATCCCTGCCGCCTTTTTGCTGCAAATCATCAATGGAGATGGGCATGATCTCTCCATTCATCTTATCAAAGCGTATGACCTCTTTGCCAGATTGATCGATAAATCGGATTTGGAAATAGTCTGGTTTGTTATGTAATGTAGCAGCAAAGAGTTGGCCGAGATTGGCGGCATTGGTGCTTGTCCGATGATTCACATAGTTCTTTAGTGCTAGGTTCTCAGAGATCATGGCAATATCATTGGAGACTTCATTTAGTTGAGCCTTAAATGACTGTTCGGCCAATTCGACCGAATGTTGTAGTCGTTCCTTAGCGCCTTCCAGGATGACGACCGAACTTTTGCGAAAGACTATATAACCGGATATAAGTATAGCAACAAGGATAAGCCCAGTGAAAAATATGGCAAACCTGATGACAATTGAGTTCCAGAATTTGATGGGGCTTTTCGACATCTCTTTTAATTACGAAATATATTTCAATTTTACTTTACTAGGTAAAAGTGTCCAATTGGTTACCCAAAGTTCAAGATTAAATTTACCTTTCTGATTGACAAAAGCCTATACTCGATGAAAAGTTTATCACTTCTTCTCTTCTTTTCGATTTTTATTTTTTCAAATTCATTTTCTCAACCAATTCCTACCAATGACCTGGAAAAAAATTTTAGCGGACTGAAGTGGAGGAACATCGGTCCACTCCGTGGCGGTCGGGCGAATGCGATATGTGGTGTAAAAGGAAGAGACCGGACCTATTATGCCGGGTACACTGGAGGTGGCGTATGGAAGACGACAGATGCAGGTATGAACTGGACTAATATTTCAGATGGATATTTTAATGTTGGTTCTATTGGTGCCATCGATGTCAGTGAGAAGGATCCTAATGTTGTGGTGGTGGGAACGGGTGAGCATGCGGTTCGGGGAGTTATGACGTCCTTTGGAGATGGAATTTATATATCCACAGATGCAGGAAGAACCTGGACACATAAGGGACTGGAAGGGACCCGACATATTTCCGATGTGATCATTCATCCTGACGACTATAACACCATTTATGTCGGAGCCCAGGGGGCAGTACATGGACCCGGCGATCAACGTGGAGTTTACAAAAGCACGGACGGTGGTAACACTTGGGATAAGATTCTGTATATAGATGAAAATACCGGGATTTCCAGTTTGGTCATGGATCCTGCCAACCCCCGGAATCTTTATGCTGCCACCTGGGAGCACCGGAGGTATCCATGGAAAGTAGTCAGTGGTGGTGCTGGCTCCAGTATCTATAAAAGTACTGATGAAGGTGCAACCTGGAAAAAGATTACAGAGGGAATGCCAGATACCCTGGGCAAGATTGGCCTTTCGGTTTCGCCTACTAATCCGGATCGGGTCTACGCGATTGTAGAAACGGAGAAGTCAAAATCAGGTCTATATCGTTCCGATAATGGAGGAGTAAACTGGAAATTGATGTCTAATGATCAGAATATCACCGCCCGTTCCTGGTACTACATGGAGGTCTTTGCCGACCCAAATAATCAGGATGTCGTTTATGTTCTCAATGCCCCCTTAATGAGATCTATTGACGGTGGTAAAACATTTGAGAGCCTGAGAGTAGTACATGGTGATTGTCATGGGTTTTGGATTAACCCGGATAACAGTGACAATATTGCCATGGCCGAAGATGGAGGAGCAACCATTTCATTTGATAGGGGGAGGGTTTGGTCAACTTTCAGTAATCAACCAACTGCTCAATTCTATCGGGTAAGTGCAGACAAACAAGTGCCATATTGGTTATACAGTGGTCAGCAAGATAATCTATCAGTAGCGATTCCCAGCCGCACCAAAAATTATGGTATACTGACTACCGACTGGTTTAATGGCCCTGGCTGTGAGAGTGCCATGGTGACCTTTGATGATCCGGAAAATCCGAGGATCTTATATGGAGGCTGTTTCAACGGAAGAATCAGTCTTTTGGATACAAAGACCAAAGAAGCTAAAGATATTATGGTGTATCCGATGACGAATCTTGGCTACATGCCAAAGGACATGCGTTATCGATTTAATTGGAATTCGCCCTTAATCAACTCACCTCATGATCCGAAAGTCATGTACTATGGTGGAAATGTCTTGTTCAAGACCGAGAACGGAGGAATTAACTGGACACCCATCAGCCCTGATCTTACGCGCAATGATTCAACAAAACAGATGGAAGGAGGAGGACCTTTTACGAATGAAGGAGCAGGGGGTGAAAATTACAATACTATTTATTACATAGCTGAGTCACCCCATGAAAAAGGAGTTATTTATGCCGGTACCGATGGAGGTTTTCTTCAGCTGACAAAGGATGGAGGAAAAAGCTGGACCAATATAACTCCGAAGGGACTGCCAGAAACGATGATACATTCTATAGAAGTATCACCGCATGATCCTGCAACGGTATATTTTGCAGCAACACGCTACAAATTTAATGACTATCAGAACTATAGTTACAAATCCACAGACTACGGCAAAAACTGGAAGAAAATTGGCCACGGTATCCAAAAAGATGATTTTTTCAAAGTCATTCGTGAAGATCCTGAAGTGGCTGGTATTTTATATGCCGGTGCTGAACGGGGTTTCTATATTTCCTTCGACGGAGGGGAAACCTTTGAACGCCTCCAGTTAAATATGCCGGTGGTTCCAATCACCGATTTAATCATCCGGGACAATGATCTTGCTGCTTCCACGGCGGGAAGAGGATTTTGGATTCTCGATGATCTCTCGGCGATTCAACAATCGAGGGGGAAATTTGGTGATGATTTAAGTATGTATACTCCAAAATCCCAATATCGGATTTTTGGAGCACCACCATTCTTTTTAGTTACCGAACCAGGTTATGGAGAAAATCCTCAGGAAGGTGTAGCCATCGATTACTTTTTGTCGGAACAGCTCGATACTACTTTGTCTTTAGAGATTTTAAATAACGATGGTGTGGTAATTAGAAAGATCACCAATAAGGAAGAATTTAAGCAGGGATATCAGGGCGGACGTGGTTATGTACCTAATACAAATACTGAGAACCTACCCGATCATCAGGGGCTCAACCGTTTCGTTTGGGATTTCAGAACGGAGGGATTAAGAAAACTGGAAAACACTTTTGTGAATGGAGCGGATTATCGTGGTCACCGGGTGGCCCCGGGAAGGTACAAAGCCCGCCTTACAACTGCACAGTCCGTAGTTGAAGTAGACATTGTTATTCTTCCACCGCCCAACATTGATGTGCCTGAAGCGGTATGGGTAGAACAACAACAAATGATGCGAATTCTGGAAAACCGGATTAACGAAATGCATGATGATCTGGAAAACACCTTAAAAATCAACCAACAAATTGAGAACATTTCCAAACTGGTGTCTGATGATACCAGTTTGCATAAACTTAAATTGCTTGGAGAGGGATTACAGAAAGATCTTCAAAAATGGCAACAAGGAGTTATTGAGCTGAGGCAAAAGAGCTTTCAGGATGCCATCAATTGGCCATCAGGTCTTAACTCAGAGTATTTTCTTTTGCGTAATAATTTAGATACCTATGATCCCAGGATTCCCGAAAGTTATCAGACGCGGTTTGAAGATCTCGAAGATACCTGGACGCAAATGAGCGCGAATTATCAAAAACTGACTACCGGCCGTTTGCAGGAATTTAACAAGCTGTATGAAAGTTTGCAGTTGCCAGCTCTCAAGGTCGAAGGTGATAGTAAGATAAAACCGTAAAAGAAAGAAAATCACCTCGTCAAACTAAATTAAAAATTCCTCATCAATAGTGCCCGAGTGGTTGTTGATCTTATCCTCACTGGGCCTCGGTAGCCGGTATAAAATAGGGTATAAGCTAAGCCCTTTCGTCCATCTTCTGAGGAGCTCAGGGATATGATGTTTCTTCACTGATATGATATCCGATCCGTTGGGCAACCGTTTTGAGGTGCTGTCCCTCTTTCAATAAAATCGGTTCGGTATACACCTGCCATGCATCTGGTTCTTCGTCATCTTCAATAATCTTGAATCCGATGGATGCACCTTCTGTGTCGCAATGGATCGTAATTTTATTTTCGATAGACTTGATCACTGGTGCTTGTGTCATGGGTTGTACCCCTCCAGGCCATAATTTGTCAATTAGTTCAGTTTCCGGAATCAATCCTGTGTCATTTATGTCCTGCAACCATTGATCCATGGCATCACTTAATTCTTTGATTTTATCCTGATAGCGAGGGTCTTTACTTAAATCGTGAATCTCGTCAGGATCATTTTCCGTGTCAAAAAATTCGAAAGGGGGTTTATGATCTCTAAACCAAAGTTTTTGTACTTCAGTAAGTGAGTCAAGATCTCTAAGACGGTAGAGTTCTCGCATTATCGGTTGCTGATCTCTGTACGCGGAATGCAGAAACATCGATTTGTCCGGGTCGTAATAGCGTATATATTTGAAACGGTGATCCCGGGCAGCCCGGTTGTGGTCGGTTGTCTCATCAAAGCGATCTGCAGCTGCAAATACATATTTCCTTTCCTGCGCTGGCTGATATTTTCCCAGGAAATCTCTCCCGTCCATATAATTTTTAGGCTCGATTCCCACCAGAGAAAGAACCGTGGGAGCTAAATCCAGGAAACTGGTCAACCGGTCATCACGGGTGCCTGCAAATTGTTGATGAGGAAATCGTACGATGAGTGGAACCTTTAAGCCGGAATCGTACAGTAACCTTTTTTGCCTCGGCAGTGGACCTCCATGGTCAGAATACCAAAAGATAATGGTGTTTTCCAGTTCTCCATCTTCTTCAAGTTGCTTCAGAATTTCACCTACCTGTTGGTCCATCTCGATGATGTTGGAATACATTCTTCTGATGTCCTGTCGTCCGATCTTGGTATCAGGTAAGTAAGGTGGGACGGGAACTACCAAATTACTGTCTACCAATAAAGAGTCTTTAGATTTTGCCCATATCTGGGATTCATGGGTAACCATGAAATTAAAAATAGCAAAGAAGGGTTGACCTGCTTTCCGGTTTCTCCAATGTGCTTTTCGACTACTTTCATCCCAGGCTGTTGGCGTCTTGTTAAACTGATAGTCTTCCTTGGGATTGTTAGTACAGTAATATCCGTCCATTCGCAGCCACTCACTCATCATTTTCGTTCCAAGTGGAGGGACTGCCTCATAGGGTTTTACATCAGGAGGCAAATATTTAGGATTGCCGGTGTTACGCATATGTCCAGCTCCAAATCGCGTGGGATACAACCCGGTGGCGATACAGGCCCTTGATGGAGAACAAACCGGGGCAGGGGAGTAGAATTGATCAAAGCAGATTCCTTCCCGGGCCAGGCGCTCCAGGTTTGGCGTTTTGATCGTACTATCACCGTAGAAACTTAGGTATGGACTTAAATCTTCAGCGACTAGCCAAAGTATATTAGGCTTTTCCGGAAGTTGCAGGTCCTGATATCGCACCGTCTTTTGCCCATCATCCTGGACCGGCAAGCCGGTAGGATCCTGACAACTGAACAGAGCATAAGTCAGGAAATAAATCGATCCAAGGGCTTTGCCGGAAGAGGTAAAAAGTTTCATGGTACCAATTTAATAAAGCCCCCATCAATCGGATAATCGCATCCTGTAATAAATGCAGCTTCATCCGAACAAAGGTACACGGCCAAATTGGCAATTTCCTCGGGTTGTCCCATGCGACCAATAGGCTGAGATTTGGCTAGTTGGTCAAAAACTTCCTGCTCTTGTCCCGGGTAATTTTTTTTGAGATAAGCATCGACGAAGGGTGTGTGAACCCGTGCCGGTGATATTGAATTACAGCGGATATGGTCATGAATGTAATCCAGAGCAACCGAATAGGTCATTGTCAGCACTGCTCCTTTGGTCATCGAGTAGCCAAAGCGATCAGCTATTCCCACCGAACCCGCTACAGATGCCATGTTGAGGATAGTGCCCCCTCCTGATTCTTTCATGTGCGGAATGGCGGCATATAAGCAGTTATATACGCCCTTAATATTTACGGAGTACAACCGGTCGAGATCCTCTTCTTTTGTTTGTTCCACGTTGCCTACGAAACCAATACCGGCATTATTTACAAGAATGTCAATCCGATTTTCGGCAGCAATAGCGCCAAAAAGGGAAATAACCTCCTGTTGATTGGTGACATTACAGGAATGGATCTGGCAATGGCCTCCCCGTTTTTCGATGTTCGACTTTACCTGTTGGGCATTTTCCAGGTTTATATCCAATATATGAACATATGCTCCCTGGATAGCAAATTTCTCGGCAATGCTTTTGCCAATTCCACTTCCACCACCGGTAATAATCGCATTCTTATCTTTTAAGGAAAATGTTGTCATCGCATCTGTTTATAATAGGCCCAAAAATAGCATTTAGGGATAATTTGAGAAAAGTTTTTTCGAAGCGAAAAGATTGCTTTCTTCTCTGTCAACTATCTATATATTATGGAAAATATGAATATAATAGTGGAAAGTGGACCCCATCTAATTTGGCAGCATATTTGAATAACGGACCATATGACAGCAAGTAAATATCAGAATGTCTGTCGGTACAATAGAAGTTGATCGGAAGTTATAATTTTTAAAACAGGAAAAATAATTCTTGTTATTAGGGATAGATTAAAAATTAATCTATCCTCTACTCCAAGGCGATAATATGTAAAGGCGCCTCATTCGCTATTTTATTTAATTTTGAAGCATTATCTGAGATTTATCCGGCCTAGGTAAGTCTTAGTTGGAATTTTGCAAGATGTTATTTAAAAGTCTTTTTTAGAAGCTAAGCTTAGAGCCCGGAGATAGGGCACTGCTACCCAAAGAGCTAAAACACACCCAATTATTATAGTTCCTTTTGCTTTTCCCAGAAACGCTTCCAGTACGGCACCTGTATACCCCATCATAGCTGAGATGTCCAGGTTCATCAGAACCAGAATTCGAGCTAAATCAATTGGATTTGCAAATGTCAGCCCAATGGTTAGTTTTTCCAGGGGATAGTCTTTGAAGAAAAGTAGAAGTAATAAAAAAAGACCGTCATAGATCACAGCAAAAAATAACCACAAAAAAATAGCTAGCCCAAATCCTTTGATTCGATTAGAATTTCTTAAACCAATGACAAATGAAAAAAATGCAAAAATAATCGTGAGTAAAATAGACATTGCGAGGACCAGAAAAAAAATAAAAACGTGAGAAGCATCAAGCATTCCTGATAATAAAATAGGCAGTCCCAACCCGACAAAAAGACTTAGACTTAGTGATACCGCGATTCCCAGAGAAAAACCGGTAAAAATGGTGCGACGTGATAATGGTTGGGCCAGGAGGAAAGTAAGGAAGTCAATCGAACTGTAGTAATACATAATGCCATACAATATTCCAATGAGAGGAGCTAAAATCAAGGTTACATTAGAAATGCTGACGATCACTTTTGTGATATCCGTCGTTAAAAAAAGCAAACCCACTGTTAGCGCTAAATAGAAGGCGGTGTAAATTATTAACCAACGATTTCTAATTAAATCAAAGAAGGTGTATTTAAATATTTTTAGCATAGCTCGGTCTGTTTGCCGGTTTTAAGATTGAAGCAATAGCTTCTTCTAGTTTTTGTTGTCGCTGATAATTTATTAAGTCCAGTGGGCTGCCGGAGAAGTAGATTTTACCATCCAGGATAAAAACGATATGATCCGCCAATTCTTCCACAAAAGAAATCAGATGGGTAGTAATTAAAATCTGCTTTCCATTTTTTACTTCTTGTCGAAGAAAGTTCTTTAGATTAAGATGGGAGCGTGGATCCAGACCATTGCTTGGCTCATCTAATATGATCACTGGGCTATCATACATGAGTCCAAGTAGTAAGTTTACTTTTTGACGATTTCCTCCAGAAAGGTGGCCCATTTTCTTCTTGAGTTCCGGATCTAATTCAAAAAGATCGATAAGTTCACCTACGCGGGATGCCCCTGGTCTAATGTCTGTTGACATCTTA
>JAGQWV010000205.1 GCA_020437045.1 Saprospiraceae bacterium
GCCGTGAAGAAAAAGGTCTTCAGGTACTGGCCCATAATATATCGATCGATCAACTTCAGTCTCATAGTTTGGTCGTCACAATGTTGAGCATATCATTCATCCAAAGATGAAAACGATTTTCCTTGATCATTTTACGGGCTTCCGACATTAGTGAGGTGTAAAAACTGAGATTTTGCAAGGAAGCTAATTGAGCGCCCAACATCTCTTTACTAACAATTAAATGCCTTAGATAGGCTTTACTATGGGTTCGAAGCAATTCTATCGGACTATTCTTATCGATGGGTGCCGGACAGTCGGCCCACTTCCTGTTTTTGATGTTTAACAAGCCTTCTGAAGTATAGATCAGTCCATGGCGTGCATTTCGGGTTGGCAGCACGCAATCAAACATATCTACACCTAATGCCATGCAATGAAGCAAGTCAGCTGGTGTACCAACCCCCATCAGATATCTGGCACCAGATTTCGGAAGAATATTACAAACCAATCCGGTCATTTCATACAACATTTCTGGCGGCTCACCAACGGACAAACCTCCAATCGCTGAAATCGTACTATCCAAAGCGGCTATGCGCTGTGCTGATTTCGTTCTAAGATCAGGATAAACACTACCCTGTACAATCGGTGCCAACAACTGCTTATGTCCATATAAAGGTGTACTGTCTGCAAAAAAGCTCAGACATCGATCCAGCCAGCGATGGGTAAGATCCAGCGATTTTGTGGCATAATGCTTATCGCAAGGGTATGGCGTGCATTCATCAAAGGCCATGATAATGTCGGCACCAATGATTCTTTGGATTTCTATAGCTCTTTCGGGACTAAAGGTATGTTTAGAACCATCGATATGGGAGGCAAAGGTGGCTCCCTCTTCGGTTATCTTTCTTCTTGCACTGAGTGAATACACCTGATAACCTCCGCTGTCTGTAAGGATGGGACGATGCCAGTTGATAAATTGGTGAAGACCACCAATGGACTGCATGATTTCCAGACCAGGCCTCAGGTACAGATGATATGTATTGCCCAAGATTATCTGAGCATTGACCTCCCTGGCCAATTGATGCTGATTGACGCCCTTTACCGTACCCTGGGTTCCTACCGGCATAAAAGTTGGTGTCTGAATCTCACCATGGTCGGTTTGTAAAATACCACATCTGGCAGCAGTTTCTGCGCAAGTATGGGTCAAAGTAAAACTCATAAGCTTGCTCTAATTGAGATATCGTTGGCTATCAAATTTGAGTAAAACACCTATCATCAGCGTAAATCCAAGTAAGGAAGAGCCTCCGGCACTGATAAAGGGCAATGGTATTCCAATAATGGGTAATAACCCCATAGTCATCCCAATATTAATGGCAAAGTGGAAGAACAATATACCGACAACGCCATATATATATTGGCGAAAAAGATTAAGCCTTTGTCGTTCGGCAAGTACCACCATTCGTATCATCAGTAAGATAAAAAGACTGATGATGGTAAATGAACCAATAAAGCCTTGTTCCTCACCAACTGTACAGAAAATAAAGTCAGTAGATTGTTCAGGTACATAATTCAGTTTTGTCAATGTTCCCTGTAAAAATCCTTTTCCAGAAACACCTCCCGAACCAATAGCCATCTTGGAAAGCAAGACGTTGTATAAAGGTCCTTGGGGATCACACTTCTCGGGATGCAGCCATACGTTTATTCGATCTTGATGGTGTGGTTCCAGTACATTATCAAAAACATAGTCAGTGCCAAATGAAAGTCCGGAAAAGATCAACACTGAGCCGAGTACCATCGCTGAGACCTGCATCCTGCCTTTCAATACCTGTAAAAACAGAAAAAACAGAAGGAGTATGCCATTGATCACCAGAATTTGCACCTTCAGATCCTGGCTGATACAAACGATCGAAGCTACCAACAACATGACTATACTGAGATTCCAATAGTTACGATACTCAAAATTTTGCACGAGTACCGCCATTCCTATGACCATCAATAAAATTGTAACTGTCAGAGGGTCAAATAACAGCGCTAAGATAAAGATGGCAGCGGCAGAAAGACCCAATACATAGGGCAATGGCGATAATCCCTCTCTGTACAAAAGAATAAAAAACGACAAAAAAACCAGAGCACTACCGGGATCTGGCTGCAATAATGTCAAGGCAAAAGGCACCATCAATAAAGAGATCACCACCAGAATATCCTTGGTAGATCTCAATTTGGAAGTGGGTCCGGATAAATATCCTGACACCGCAAGACAGGTCCCGAATTTGGCTATTTCAGCTGGTTGAAGCGAAAATCCGAAAAAATTAAACCAGGATTTTGCACCGTTGACCTCCGACCCAAAAATCAATACTGTTACCAGCAAGACCATTGAAAGACCATAAATAGGATAGGCAAAATTTCTCCAAAATTTCCAGTCGATGTTAAGGATAGCCAACATGAGTAGGAAAGCGAGACCCACCCAGATGGTTTGCTTACCCATAGCATTGGTCAATGAAAATATTTGTTCTTCCTCACCTTTATATTCGACCGCAAAAATCATCAACCACCCAATGAGCACGAGGCTCAGATAGAGTGAAAAAGTAATCCAGTCAATACTTTTCCTTTGTGCACCACTTCTACCCAGTGCCATCTAAAACGACGGGTTATAGAGAACTTTCTCAGGTTCTACATCATCCAAAACCAGTAGAGCCGAAGGATATCTTCTTTTGACACGATGCAGAAGATTATAGGCCTCAAGTTTTTCTTTAAAGGCTGCATCACGAAGCTTCAGGATGTAATATGGATTGTCAAAGGTCCACTCTAACCGAAGATTGGGAAAAATATTTTCAAATCTGGTTTTTTCATTCTCCATATCTCTTCGATCACTTACTGCTGTGACTTGGATGCGCCAAGCCTTTATCGTCGCTTGGCTCTTATTCTTTGTAGCGAAAGTATTTAACATCTTTTGGATGGTAGGACTCATAATTACCTCATTCTGTGCCTCAAGGACTGTGCCCCACGTCATCCCGATTAAAAGGGCAAATGCAATCTTTAAACTCATTCTATCCTTATTAGTTTCTACCATGACAATGTTTGTATTTCTTACCGCTTCCACAAGGACAGGGGTCATTACGACCTATTTTGGGATCCTGACGACGAATTGTCTCCTGTTTAGGTTGCTCGCTTACCGACTCTGCTGCGGCCCTCGCAGCACTGGCACCTCCATCACCTGATCCTCCACCTCGATTTGCACTCACTTTGCTGAGATCGGTACGTTGCGCACGAGCTTCCCTTACTTCATCTGGTTCATTAATCAGTAATTTTCCTCTGGAAAGGAATGCTGTGACATCATAATTGATTTTATAAATCAGTTGCTCGAACAGTTCATAAGCTTCCATTTTATAGATCACCAATGGATCTTTTTGCTCGAAAGACGCTGCTTGTACGGATTCTTTTAATTCATCCATATTTCTCAGATGCTCTTTCCAGTTCTCATCGATCAGCGCCAAAGTGACTGTCTTTTCAATATCACGAGTGATAGATCTACCTTGTGTATCGACTGCATCTTTCAGGTTGGCCGATACTTGTAACTGCCGTTTACTACCATCGGTGATAGGTAAGGCAATATACTTGTACCGATGCCCTTCATTATCAAATACATTTTTAACTACCGGAAATAAGGAAACAGCTATTTGTTCTCCTTTTTGCTGATAGAAGTTTGAAAACTCCTTTATCAATTCATCCAGTACCTCTTCCTCACTTGCTTCCCGGAAAAATGCAGCATCCATCTGGGGATCGATACCCAGTGATTGGATGGCTGTCTTTCGGAAACTATCATAATCACCAGCTGATTTGTGGCTGGCAACGATATTTTCAATTAAGCCTTCAAACATATGATTCAAGTCGACAGACAATCGAGCTCCGGAGAGTGCGTTTCGGCGTTTCTGATAGATGGCCTCCCGCTGAATGTTCATGACATCATCGTACTCCAGCAACCGCTTACGAATCCCAAAGTTGTTTTCTTCTACTTTCTTTTGGGCTCGTTCGATAGACTTGGTCACCATACTATGTTGAATGACTTCACCCTCTTTATGACCCATGCGGTCCATCAACTTGGCGATCCGTTCAGACCTAAACAATCTCATCAGGTTGTCTTCCAGCGATACAAAAAACTGGGATGACCCAGGATCTCCCTGTCGACCGGATCGTCCTCTTAGCTGCCGGTCCACCCTCCTGCTATCATGCCTTTCCGTTCCGATGATTGCTAATCCACCCGCTTTCTTAACTTCACTGCTGATCTTGATGTCGGTACCCCGACCGGCCATATTTGTAGCAATCGTTACTTTTCCGGGTTTACCTGCTTCGGCCACAATTTCCGCTTCCCGCTGGTGCTGCTTCGCATTCAATACATTATGCTCTAAATTTCTCAATTTGAGCATCCGGCTTAATTTCTCTGACACGTCAACGGAGGTTGTACCCACCAGAACTGGACGACCCGCTTTACTGAGTGAGACAATCTCATCAATAACCGCATTAAACTTTTCCCTGGCGGTCTTGAACACCAAATCTTCGCGATCGTCCCGTATGATTGGACGATTCGTTGGTATCACCACTACATCCAGCTTGTATATTTCCCAAAATTCATTTGCCTCTGTCTCTGCAGTACCTGTCATACCGGATAATTTGTGGTACATACGGAAGTAGTTCTGTAGGGTGACCGTGGCATAAGTCTGTGTTAGTTCTCCTACTTTTACATTTTCCTTTGCTTCCAAAGCCTGGTGCAGACCATCAGAATAGCGTCGACCTTCCATCATCCGTCCGGTCTGTTCATCTACAATCTTTACTTGC
Source organism: Saprospiraceae bacterium (assembly GCA_020437045.1). GTDB lineage: Bacteria > Bacteroidota > Bacteroidia > Chitinophagales > Saprospiraceae > JABDMH01. Next base: position 4,807 of record JAGQWV010000205.1, read on the forward strand.
CCATCCAGTACCACATATTCTTCATCACGGTCAAAGAGGGTATAAGCCTTCAATAGTTGGCTTACGGCATGAAGCCGTTTTGATTTGATGCTATAATCCTGAATGACCGCTTGCTTGGCTTCTTTTATCTCCTTGTCAGTGAAGGTGTTGTTCTCCTCGATAGCCATGATCTCCGATCCAATATCCGGTAGAATAAACAAATTTGGGTCATCACCTCCACGAGCCAGAAATTCTGCTCCCTTATCCGTCAGATCAACGGTTCGATTCTTTTCATCGATGGTAAAGAATAAGGGTTCATCTACGATATGCATATTCTTTGACTGTTCCTGCATATAGTAGTTTTCTGCTTTTTGCAGGCTAACTCTCACGCCCTCTTCACTTAAGAATTTTGTCAGCGGCCGGTACTTTGGTAGAGCCCGATAGGTACGCAGCAATGCCATACCACCTTGTCCCTCATCATAGCCGGATTCACCATTATTGATCTTGGCTTTAGCAGAGGCTAGATAGTCTGTAGCTAATTTTCTCTGTGCATTTACCAGACGCTCGACAGAAGGTCTCAAGGCAATATACTCCTGATCTTCCGCATCCTGACCTACTGGTCCGGAAATGATCAATGGCGTTCGGGCATCGTCGATCAAGACGGAGTCGACCTCATCCACCATAGCAAAATGGTGCTTTCTCTGCACCAACTCACTGTTGGAGCGCACCATATTATCCCTTAAATAATCGAATCCAAACTCACTGTTGGTACCATAGGTGACATCACATCTATAGGCATTAATACGTTCTGCTGAGTGTGGTCGGTATTTGTCGATACAATCGACAGTCAGAAAAAGAAATTCAAAAATAGGACCTACCCACTCACTATCCCGACGAGCCAGGTAATCATTTACCGTGATCAAATGCACTCCCTCTCCGGAAAGGCCGTTGAGATAAGCCGGCAAAGTGGCAACCAGCGTTTTTCCTTCTCCTGTAGCCATCTCAGCAATTTTTCCATCATGCAAAACCATTCCACCGATTAACTGCACATCATAATGTACCATATCCCAGGTGATCTCACCACCAGCAGCCATCCACTTATTTTGCCAGATAGCCTGATCTCCGTCAATACTGATGTAAGAATTCTTTGCGGCCAAATTCCGGTCAAAATCGGTAGCCGTGACCTTCAATTGCTCGTTCTCCGTAAATCTCCTTGCTGTTTCCTTAACTACAGCGAAAGCTTCGGGAAGGATTTCATTCAGAATGTCTTCCAGGTGCTGATCCTTTTCCTTAATCATCTCATCAATCTCATTGAAGAGCTGTTCTTTTACTCCAAAATCAGGTTCTGAATTTGCCTGCTCCTGAAGAGCTTCAATATCGGCTGTGATGCCAGCCAGATGATCAGCAATTCGAGCTTTAAATTCAAAGGTTTTATTTCTTAGTTCGTCATTGGATAAAGAGTGATAGGCCTCGTAGTGCTGAAGGATCTGATCAACAATAGGTGTATATTTTTTTACGTCCCGGTCAAACTTAGTTCCGAAGATCTTAGTGATAAAGTTTAGCATAAACTGGTTTCTTTATATCAAAAAAGTTTTTGATTTCGCAAAGATAAGGATAATACAAGCTATCCTTTAGAACGTAATTTGACGATCATATATCATACCATCCTACTTTCTTCGATCACTTTAAGCCATAATGACAGGTTTTTGACGTTTAGTATGTGATATATTTGCCCAGCCAAAGAATTTGATGAGGTATTTCAAAACTTTTTTTCTGCTTTTTGCCAGCTTTTTCGTCAGTCGAAGCTTTGCTCAAATTTTACCACCACAGTTAGACTGTATCCGGGGAGACACCATATTCTGGACTCCTGTTGTGAATAATTGCGGAGCTTTTGTCAGTACTGACATTTTTTATAGCGCCAGCCCCGGTGGCACCTATAATCTTTTGATACAAATTACTGATCCCAATGTAACGAGCTTTCATCACCCGGTCATGGGTGATGCTTATTATTATCTGCAATCCAATTACAACTGTCCGGGAGAAACACCCATCCCTTCCGACACCATGAGCAACCGGCCACCTGCCGCCACAGTTCTTGAGAAGGTGACCGTTGAGGCGGGTGGAGTACTCGTCTCCTGGTATGATAATATGGATCCGAAAACAGTAGGATACATTGTATATCGCTCTACCGCTCAGGGGACGGTCCCGATCGACACGGTGTATGGAGCCTTAGAATATTTGGATATGAATGCTAATGCAGATTCTCATTCAGAAACCTATTATGTACTGGCAGTTGATCAATGTGGCAACACTGGATTTTTCGATGCTCCACATGAAACGATGCATCTGACTACAAAGGTCAATTTTTGTGATCGATATATTGAGCTTAACTGGAATAACTACAAGGGCTGGCAGAATGGCACAGAGAGTGTGCAAATCTGGCTGGGCATCGACGGTAATCCTCTTGCTTTCGAACATCAGGTACAACTTAACGATACACTCGCTTATCTATCCGGCATTGAGGATAATCGTGAATACTGTGTGGCCATGGTTGCCAAAGAAACAGGAAGAAATGTCAGGGTATTCAGCAATACGATCTGTGAAACCAGTCAGGTTATCTCTGAGATTAAGAGATTGCAAATTCGAAATGTTTCGGTCAACATGAATGGGGATATTGAAATTTTGTGGGATCATAACGCAGAAGCGGATATTGACAGTTTGTACATTAATAAAGGTCTGCAGAATAGTGCACTGAATCTTTGGCAGGACCTCACAGGCATATTGCCTTTTAAAGATACCGTTAATACCATTGATATGGATGTGTCAACATCAGCAGATATATACCAGTATCAGATTAGTGCAATAGATGATTGCGATGCTGGAATCGAATCGAATTACTTTCATTCTATTTTATTGACTGCACAATCAGCCGTAGCCGGAGAAAACCAACTAAACTGGAGTCCTTTTGATGCATCCGGACGTAATCTGATCAACTATCAATTGTGTAGAATTGAGCAAGACGGCTCCGAAACCAATGTATACGAGGGTGCGGGTGCACCACTTCAATTTATGGATCAGGTATCTCCTACCGACGCCCGGGATTTTTGTTATGTCCTAAAAGCTTTTCATACGAATAGTCAAAATAGTGATACCCTGGTAGCCCGGTCAAACATCGCTTGCATAGAGCAAAAAGTGGGATTATACATTCCTAATGCCTTTGTGCCAGACGGAGTCAATAATGTATTCCGGCCCGAATCAACGATCGCTTCCAACTTGCACAACTATCGAATGCAGATCTTCAACCGGTGGGGTGGTATCATCTTCGAATCTGATGATTTAAATTACGGATGGGATGGAAAACAAGATGGCAAGCCACTGAATCCCGGGGTTTATTTTTATATCGTTACCTATAGACAACCCGATGGCAAAGAAGAACGTGAAGCGGGCACGTTAAATCTGATCCGATAGATCGCTATTTCACATGGTCAGACGATAACTGACCACCAAACATCCAAGAGGAAATATTTAATCAGTATCGGTTAAGTGATGAGTCGATCTCTTCGATATAGGCTAATATACCTCCAGTCAAATTGTAAAGATTATTAAATGCTTTCAGATTTTTCAGGCGCTGGATCGCTTCTGCACTGCGCCTGCCGCTACGACAGTAAAATACGACCAACCCCTCTGTGCGAATCTGTTTAATTTGCTTTTCAATCTCAGCCAGAGGTATTTTTTCACCTCCTATATCCGCAATGGCATATTCATAGGGTTCTCTCACATCGATCAATTGTATCTCCCGGTTAGCCTTCTTCAATTCTACAAACTGAATGGGCGAGAGTTCAGGCATATCCGAACTTTTCTCTGTCGTGTTAATGCCACAAAACGCATTATAATCGATGAGCTCTTCAATCGGAGCAACATCCGGATTTCGGGAGATCTTCAAGGTCAATGCCTGAAAATTGAGCGCATCGAAAATAAAAAGCCTTCCACTTAATGTGGAACCGATGCCGGTAAGAATCTTTATCGCTTCGTTAGCTTGCATACTTCCAATAATGCCTGGCAGGACTCCAAGAACTCCACCCTCTGAACAACTGGGCACCAACCCTGGTGGAGGGGGTTCAGGAAACAAATCACGGTAGTTGGGACCCTGATTTCCATCTTGATCGAGGTGATTAAACACGGAAACCTGTCCTTCAAACTGAAAGATTGAACCGTATACCAGTGGTTTGCCTAGAAGCACACAGGCATCATTTACCAGGTAGCGGGTAGGAAAATTGTCGGTCCCGTCTATGACAAGGTCATAAGGTCTGATAATATCCAGGGCATTCTCTGCTTTCAACCAGGTTATATAAGTCTCAACATGCACATGTGGATTGAGCTTCCTGATGGTAGAAGCAGCTTCTTCTGCTTTCAGTTTTCCTAGTCGGGTAGTGTCAAATATGACTTGCCGCTGAAGATTTGTCTCATCGATCTGATCTCCATCCACGATACCAATCTGCCCAACTCCTGCCGCAGCCAAATAAAGTAGAATGGGACTGCCAAGGCCTCCTGCACCAATCACCAATACTTTACTTTTTTTGAGCCGTAACTGACCTTCGATCCTGAACTCAGGAATCAAGATATGCCGACTATAACGCAAAATCTCTTCCCGGGAGAACTCAGCTTCCGATTTTTCCATAAAACAAAATGGTTACAATTTTGTCGTAACAAGCATCAAGTTAGTGGAATCTGATTAACTCTGAAAGTAGTAGAGAGAAGATTAAAAAGGTGCGTATTTGCTTGATGGTAGTAGGAAACTACTTCATTGTTAAACAATCACCTTCTGTGACATCATATCATTTTTCGACTTATCAAGAATTGATGAAGACCAGATACAAGTCTCATTCTTTGACTCTTTCAATTCAAGAAAGGAAAAAGAATTCAGTTCTTTACTGGAAAGTAGCGCTTTTTTAACTGCACCATTTTCAGAGGTGTAGAAACACCCCAAAAGGCGCATCTTGTCACCGCTTTCCAATTTTTTTGCCTGATTAAAATCTTCCAAACTTAATTCGATATTATTAGCGTCTGACTTCGCATGAGCAACCGGCCAAATCTTTTTGATAATGCGATAATTCTCCCGTTGCTCACCGTAGAAAAAACCAAATAAAGGAGCAGGTTCCTGGGCCTTTACGAGAGATTCGATTTGTTTCTTAAAAAAAATAGGGATTATTAGAAATTGCTCCTGGGAAGAGCTAAAATTAGTTCTTGGGGAGGATTGGGTAAAGACTTGCATTTTGACTTACTATTTTGCGGTGAATAAGTAATGAATCATCGATAAACATTGACTTCTGAGTCTTCTAGAACGAGAAATCAAATATTAATTTTTCCATTATATTACCCTAAGTATCAATTAGCGTGCCAATTAAATTAAGCGACATAAAAATGATTAATGAAGAGATACAGAAAACGTCGAGAAAGCAATGATTACAGGTAATGACGAGACTTTCTGATTTTTTCGATTTCTTTATTCACATGGTGGAAAGATCGGAGTCGATGAATTCCGTCGGTGACGATCAATAACACTAATGCAAATATGAAGATGCCGATTCTGCTCACCTCTACCTGGGAGGCAAGATGCCCAAAAAATGGCCGGATAATTAATAATTCGAGGCCAATAATCAGCGCCGCCAATAAAAACAAAAAGATACTGATCGCTTTCGAAGTATGAAGAAAGGAGGGTTCTGACTTGACCAAACACCGCTTCAAAAGATAGGATCCTGCCTGATTGTCTGGATTTATTCGGAGTAGCTCCCAGAGAACTTTGATCGCTGAATTCAGCTCCAACAATTGGTAATGAGCAGCTGCCTTACGGAAAAGTAAATTTTCATATGCATCTTCACCATTGACAAATTGAATATTATGATAAATCAATGCTTCTAGCAAATACTGCACATTTACCAGAAATGATTCATAGCGTCCGGTCTCGAAAAGTGCATTGGCATAACCAAATTCAATTTCAATGAAGTCCAGGATGTCCAAATGAGGCAACGACTGTTTATGCGCTTCATAGAAGCGGATGATGTCTCTAAAAGCACAGGCATCCAACGCTCGATACTGTGCAATCAGGTCTTCAGTATATGTCAAAAATGAGGAGCTCAACCTGATCAAAAATTTCTGTTCAATTTATCACAAATCAAAGACAATGTCTATCAATCGTCGCAAAATCTTGAACGAGTGCATACAAAAATAGGTCTATATGACGAGACAAGTGTCAAAAATGTTTCCTGGTATCACTACCCCACATAAGTTTATTGCGCATGGTCTTCATGAAGGACATTTCTTCCAATTGTACCAAGCGAATGCCAAAATCACATTTCTTAACCGCCAATCTAAACTCCTGAGTGATAATCTCAAATCGGGAATCAAGTGTACACAGGAAGTTTTCTGTACGACCTTCTACTTCAAAACTAATCTCCGCTTCATCTGCGATAACCGCTGGTCTCCCATTTAAATTATGCGG
>JAGQWV010000206.1 GCA_020437045.1 Saprospiraceae bacterium
TGTATGAGGGGAAGTTCGTTGGCCGTCGAATGTCTTTCGACAAGCTCAGGATTCGCCTCTCTCACTACCTGGCAGGATTCGATTTTTTACCCATAGGAATTCCTAACATAACGGTATTAAATATAATACTTTAAAGTTCAGAAAAGGATCAGATTATCCACTCGTTGAGTGTCCGATGAAATAATGGTCCTTTAGTATCGGTACATTATCACTGACATTTAATTGGGAGGCCAACTCAATATCTTCATGAAATCCTCTCTCTATAAGTTCTTTGCCGGATGAACATTTTTTTAAGTTTTCAAACAGCGTATCCTTAATCCTGTCAAAGGTGCTAAGTCCGGATTCACTCTCGGGTGAAAGATTGCCATCGAGACAAGAGATGATAGCTCCAGCTCCGGCAAGATCCTCAAATGCTACCCGCAGCGTATGGTCGGTCCATTGTTCTCCTGCCGGAATGATGGCAATTTTTTGTCCTAATCTTTTTGCAAATGCGGCCGTCGCCGCTGCATTTCTCAGACAGCCACACAAAGTTGGCGTGTTTCCAGTCGATAAACTCAACGTAGAACCGTTTGGAGATGGCAGGATTAATCTGGTCTTTGGTATGATATCTAGAAGTGACCCGGGTGAAAGTGAGTATCCATCTTTGAATCCGCGTTGGAATGAAGCCAGTTCTGCATTATTCTTTTTAGCATATTCTGTCGCTGTGTGATCCTTCCACCGATAAGGATAAATGATAGCTCCTCTACTTGTTGCTATGTCCACACAAGTTGAAAACGAAAGAACATCAACAATAATAATTACATCGGAGATTGGGGCGAGTATTTCTATACCTTTAATACCCCACTCCAATCTAATATCATATTCCCCTTGGCTATATAGCATATTTGTAAGTGAAAGATTCTTTCAAAGAGAATTTATCATTTTCTTTAGCAAAATACTTGTCTAATAAGATACCTTTTTTTCGGTACTATGGATCACAAAGGGATTTATATCGTGTCTATTTTTCATCTTTAAACTGAAAGACATTAAATGGCAAGGATTTACCCGTTATTTCCAACACAACCACTCCGTGACCCGGCACCTCCCTGGTAATTTCCACTTGCGCATCCGTAGGAAATGACTCTTTTGTCCATAAATTTTTCAAACTATATCCTGCCTTCGCATCTAGGCCAACAGATGATAGAGCAAAAGTTAGTTCTTGCGGCGATTCCGACCTGTTTAACAAGGCAACCGCTACTTTACCACTCATAGTAGATATCAAAGGTTTTGCCCACACTTCCAGATCACCCTGGTCAACTAATCTCCGGGCCTGGTAGACAAACGAACTTTGATTTAGAGCAATTAAATCTTTATTGGTAATTATTTCCAAAGTTTCATCGGAAATGGATGTAAGATCGTTACCCAGGAGAAGCGGTGATTGCATCATGCACCACATTGAAAAATGGGTTTTATCCTCTTCGTAGCTCATGCCCCTTCCTACCTGTAACATATCCATATCATTGTAATGACCATAAGAAGCATACTTCCACAGACCGGCATTTAGATCAATAATTTTCAATATGGATTCAAATTTATTGCTTATGTCACCGGAAATTCTCCAGGAATCCGCTACCTGGGTTACCCACTTGCCAGGAAATTGCCACCGGCAAACATTGTATTTTACCTTGGGATTTATTTCCCTTATTTTTTCACCAATTTCAGTATATCTAATTTCTTCATCGAGTCCTAACCACTCACCTCCGCACCAATCCACTTTTAGAAAATCATAGTCCCAGTCATTTAAGAGTCGAGTCAAATCCTGCTCATCATGACCATATAATCCCATACCACTTCCGATCGTGTCATGGTCCCAATAGGAAGCACAGGTATTGATTCCGGCATCCGTATATATTCCGGCATACAGATTTTTTTCATGAATATACGCTGACAGTGCCTTCATGCCACCTGGAAATCGCTCGGTATGTGCTAAAATATTTCCTTCTGCATCTCTACCTCCAAAATACCCATCATCTATATTGATATACCGGTAGCCAGCGTCCTGCAGATTTAGTCGTACCATGGCATCCGCCTGGGATTTTATAATTTCTTCCGAGATGTTGACCCGGTAATTATTCCAACTCGCCCATCCCATCATTGGACTTTTTAATTGGTCTTCCAAAAATTGGATTTCTGATATTTCCTTGACTATTTCTTCCTTAGGAGTTTCAGAATTGCATGATGCCAAAAGGAACATCACTGTCGGAACGATTAATTTATTGACCATTAGTAACCTGAATTTAATTAGTGAACTAAAGTATCACTTATTGTGATCCGTTGATAGTGATTTTTATATTTTCGGATGGATGGCTAGTAGACCAACGCATCGATTATTGCCGTTAATTTAAATATCTTTTTGCGATTTCCTTCGTTGCAAAGACTCGCTGTAGCTACGGCTACATCTGCGTTTTGCGCCTCGGACCTCATCAAAAATCTTATTAAAATTATTCAACATAACCCATGCGAACATCTACTGGTTGGAAT
>JAGQWV010000207.1 GCA_020437045.1 Saprospiraceae bacterium
CATTGGTGGTCAGTAGAATTAATTTATTTCTCAAGGAGGATAGAATAAAACCGGATATAAAAGCCAAAGCGGAAAAATATTTACGCGATGCAGAATTTCTGAAGTCTTCTGTGCCCGAATATGCAACAACCATTGAACGCTTACCGGCTACGATCAATACCGATGCCATGGAGTATCTGCCTTCTTTTCCGGCTAGGGAAGACATCATGATTTTTACCCGAAGAGTACGAGGGCAAGAAGACTTTTTTTGGTCTAAAATGGTCAATGGTGAGTGGCAAGAAAGTAGAGCCATAGCTGAACTTAATACTAGTGAAAACGAAGGTGCACATTGCCTGTCTGCGGATGGTAAAATGCTGGTGTTTACAGCGTGTAACCGCAAAGATGGTCTCGGGTCCTGTGATCTTTATTATGCATTATTTGACGGACAGAAATGGTCTGCTCCGGCCAATTTAGGACCTGATGTAAATACAAGGTACTGGGATGGTCAACCGAGTCTGTCTGCAAATGGACGAACATTATATTTCAGTAGCGAAAGGCCAGGAGGAAAAGGAGGTCGTGATCTTTGGAAAATCGACAGGAAAGGAGGTGGATGGTCGCAGGCAGTGAATTTAAGCAGTTTAAATACGCCCGGCAATGAAGAAGTGCCTTTTGTTCATGCTGCGGATGAAAGTCTTTATTTTATGTCCGATGGATTGCCGGGCTGTGGTGGCAGTGATTTGTTTATTTCGAGAAAGGTCGATAATGAATGGCAAGCGCCTAAAAATCTGGGCCGACCCATTAACACCAGTGAAGACGAAGGAGCGCTTCATGTAAACCTCGCCGGAACCAAGGCGTATTTTGCCCGAAGTGTTTTTGAAGGAAATAACCGGCCGCAAATCGATATTTTCTCATTTGATTTACCTCAACCCCTACGACCTGCTCCGGCTACATATGTCAGTATTCGGATTTTGGATAAAAACACAAAACAACCTCTCCAGGCTATTGTAGAGCTCATCAATCTAAGTTCATCAAAGGTTTTTACCAAAATCTTAAGTGACAAGAAGGGTGAAGTACTGGTCTGTATTCCAGCGAATGAAGAATATGCCGCAAATGTGTCGAAGACCGGGTATGTATTTTATTCAGAGCATATTCAGGTACTCGATCTTTCAACTTTAATTGATCCATTCGAGTTTGATGTGCTATTATCTCCAACGAAAGAGGAAGTAGAAACAATCCCCGAACCAATAGTCCTAAATAATGTTTTCTTTGCGACCGGTAGCGCTGCCTTGTTGGATAAGTCCACCTATGAATTGAATAAATTGGTTGGTCTCCTCAATGAGAGTCCCGACATGAAGATCCAAATTAGAGGACATACGGATGATGTCGGAAATGATGATGATAACCAAATTCTATCAGAAGCCAGAGCCAAGGCCATTTATAATTATCTTTTGGATAAAGGGATCAAGGCAGAGCAGATGACGTATGTGGGGTTTGGTGAGAATATCCCTATCGCCGACAATCAAACACCTGAAGGCAGACAGAAAAATCGAAGAACTGAGTTTTTAATAATGAAAAATGACAAGGAATAAAATCTTACTGGAACAAGTGGAAGTCTTGGGTTTGGCAGACCGGGGTCTTTCTATTGGCAAGGATCCGGAAGGGAAAGTTATTTTTCTGGAAGGGGTAGTACCGGGAGATGTGATTGATGCTAAAATACTGCGAAAAAGAAAAGGCTACTATCAGGGTATTCCTGAAAGGTTTATTAAGCACTCCGACTTTCGATGTGACCCGCCTTGTCCTCATTTTGAAGATTGTGGGGGCTGCAAATGGCAACATTTGGAGTATGGGCAACAGTTAAAGGAAAAGGAAAAAATTGTTCGCGACGCCTTTGAAAGGATTGCGAAAACACCAATTACGCAGGTCTTTCCGATTCTTGGAGCACCGGAGATCTATCACTACCGGAATAAAATGGAATTCTCCTTTTCAAATCAACGATGGCGTACCAAAGCGGAAGTAGCTTCTGATGCAGAGGTGCCGGATAAGGCGCTTGGCCTCCATCCTCCCCGATTTTTCAATAAGGTGGTGGATATTAATCAATGCCTCCTGATGCCAGTGCTAAATGATCAAATTCGAAACTACGTCAGAGCCTATGCAAATGAAAATAAACTAACCTTTTATGACCCCGAGCGTCATCAGGGATTCTTACGTAATATGATTTTGCGATGCACACTTGATGGTGAATGGATGGTTGTGATTAGTTTTGGATACGAAGATTGCGACAAGCGCGCAGCATTACTAAAAGGCTTGCGAGAAAGGTTTCCCGAAATCATTTCATTGCATTATGTTATCAACAAAAAGAAAAACGACACCATTTTTGATCAGGAGGTAATTCTGGAATGGGGAGCACCAGCAATTACCGAGCGATTGGGAATGTTGACCTATCAGGTAAAACCAAAGTCTTTTTTTCAGACTAATACCCGCCAGGCTAAACAACTTTATGATATCGTAAAGTCTTTTGCTACACTAAAAAAGCAAGATACTGTATATGACCTTTATACCGGCACCGGCAGTATAGCCTTATATCTAGCGGATGAGTGCCAATCAGTCATAGGTGTTGAAGAGGTAGAAGATGCCATAACAGATGCCAAAGAAAATGCACGCAACAATCAGATTGACAATGCCCATTTTTATGTGGGTGATGTGAAAAATGTATTTCAGGACAATCTTTTGTTGAGCCACGGCCAACCTGATGTCGTCATCACGGATCCTCCAAGAGCAGGAATGCATGAAAAAGTAGTGAGTAGCATTTTAAAAGCACAACCAGGAAAGATTGTTTACATTAGTTGCAACCCAGCTACTCAAGCCCGGGATATAAATTTATTATCGGAAGAATATAAGGTTGAAAAAATTCAACCAGTCGACATGTTTCCCCACACGCATCATATTGAAAATGTTGCACTACTAACAAAAAGGCAATGACCAAAAGCGAAAACACTGCGTTGTATATGCAGTTACAGTTAGAACTCCAACCATATCTTGATGTCATGACCCGGGCTGCAGACGCTATTATGACCAAAGATGTCTCAAAGTATCCAATTTTGGTGGTTCATCAACAATCTATTGAATTGGGGGTACCCGTGGTAGACAAAGAAAAAAGACAGACGAAATGGTCGATTAATGCCAGCACATTGGAAGAATTTGCTATGAAGCAAGTAATCTCGGCAGAGAAAATTGAAGATTTTCAGGGGGTATATAAGGATGCCAATCAATACTTGTGTCTCTTTGTGATCAGTGAGCTAGGTGCAAATTTTATCTTTATACCCCGATCGGAAAAATCAAACTGATTTAATGCTCGATCGGTCAAATATATATCCCATGTAAATGGACGATATAAGAAAGTTACTTCTAGAAATATGAAAGGAATTATACTCGCCGGAGGTCTCGGCACCAGATTATATCCATTGACACTTGCAGTAAGTAAACAGCTGATGCCGGTATATGATAAGCCGATGATCTACTATCCTCTCTCTACCTTGATGACTGCAGGTATCCGAGATGTTCTTATTATATCCACGCCATATGATTTGCCACAGTTTAAAAAACTCCTTGGATCTGGAGAGGAGCTGGGATGCAATTTTTCCTATGCAGAGCAAGCCGAACCAAAAGGACTAGCAGAAGCATTTATAATCGGTTCTGACTTTATTGGCAACGATGGAGCCTCACTTATACTGGGAGATAATATTTTCTATGGCAGTGGCTTAGATAGCCAGTTGGAAGCAGCCGCTAATCCAGTCGGAGGTGTTGTTTTTGCATACCGTGTAGCTGACCCTGAACGCTATGGTGTTGTGGAGTTTGATGAGAATCATAGAGCTATCTCAATTGAAGAAAAGCCACTCAAACCCAAGTCTAATTATGCCGTTCCTGGTCTTTACTTTTATGACAATGATGTGGTTAATATTTCTAGGAATCTCAGGCCAAGTCATCGTGGTGAATTAGAAATTACCGATGTAAATCGCCATTACTTGCAGCAAGGTAAATTAACGGTATCGACACTTAGCCGGGGAATTGCCTGGTTGGATACGGGTACCCATGAATCATTGATTCAGGCAGGTCAATTTGTCCAGGCCATTGAAGACCGGCAGGGGCTAAAGATCGGATGTATCGAAGAAGTAGCCTATCAAAAGGGATTTATCGATGCTGAAGGCCTTGAACGCTTGGGAAATAAATATTTGAAGAGCGGCTATGGAGAATATCTACTTGGTTTGTTGGAGCAGTAAAGATTTATTTTTCAAATCTACGGAGATCTTCTTTGTTTAGTGCAGCTGCCACTATTTCGGGAAAGTTTTCCGGGGTACTTCCGAAACTAGGTACTCCCATCGAGGCCAGGGTCTTAGCAACTTCACGGTCAAATGCAGGAATTCCTTGGTCATCCAAAGCCAATAGCGAAATCAGGGGAATATCATGATTAGTAATCTCTTGCACCACTTCATAAAGAAGACTTAATGGACCACCTTCAAACAGATCGCTGATAAGAATCAGGTAGCTGTCACCGGGATTATTATAGACCATTTCTGCAGCATAGCTGAGTGCTTTTCGAATGTTGGTTCCGCCACCTAATTGCGCCCTAAACAAGAGTTCAACCGGGTCTTGCAAATAATCAGTTAGATCAACGACATCTGTATCGAAAATAATTAGGTGGGTTTTTAAGCTGGCAATGGTCGACATAATCGAGCCGAGGATGCCGGCATAAACAAACGATTCAGCCATGGAGGCACTTTGATCAACAAGAATAATCAGTCGTTTACTTTGATTCCTATTACTGGGATGCCCAATAATTTTTTCTGGGATAATAGTTTTAAGAGATGGTTGATAACTTTTGAGATTAGCCTTAATGGTTAGATGCCAGTCAATTTCTCGATGATGCGGATTTGAAATTTTAATACGATTATTTCGGACCCCATAAATCCGGGAAACCAACTTAAATTTTAGTTTTTGTTCTACCTTTTTGGCCAAACGAGCCACCAATTTTCGTGCAGCCTGCTTTGCCGACGGACTTAATGAGTCCTTTGCACTCAAAATAGTAGCCACCATTCCCACGTCAGGTTCAATTTCATCAATAAATGCGGGCTGTGACAGAAGTTTTTTAATCCCAAATTTATCCAGGGCATCTCTTTGCATGATTCGTACAACCGGACTTGGGAAAAGTGTTTTTATTTCTCCCATCCATTTGGCAGAAAAGTTTCTTCGGCTGGATAACCCTCCTGACCGGTCTGATTGATAGATTCTATCCAGAGCCTGATCAACTTGTTGCTCTTTGGAGTTTAAAAGTTGATCGAGAGGTTCGTCTACCTGACCAAGAGCTAACTTCCAACGGATTTTCCGACGATCTTTAATTTCTTCTTCCACCACCTACCAACCGATATACCCATAAAACCACAAAGGCACCAATGGCAGCAGTCAAAATGGAGCCAGCAAACCCGGAAGTCTGAATATTCAGCTTGTCAAATATCCAGCCTCCTACAACGGCACCAATAATACCTAATAGAATGTTCCAAATCAAACCAGATCCCGAACCCCTAAAAAGAAAGCTACCTAACCAGCCAGCAATGGCTCCTACGATAATGATGTATAACCAATCCATTTTTCTTCTAATTTTTGTACTCCTCCCAACAAAATAAAAAGTTTTAGTGTCTGAGTAATCACTTTTTAAAGGAAGTCAGCAAAACAATTTTCCGCAGACAATATTATTATC
>JAGQWV010000208.1 GCA_020437045.1 Saprospiraceae bacterium
CAATCATTGCTTTCTTCATGGAAAGCAATTACTGGAAAAACAGCCGGGCAGCCATTCAGGAAAAGAATATGGAGCAAGTGGACTCTGACCTGAAGCCGATGGGTGATGTCAAGCCAGCTGACCATATGGGTGACAGTCATCATTGATCACCCCGATCCAAGAACAATTCATACCGGTTGACAGTTTGACTTATATCATGCAGATTCCGTTTTGGGTATGAAGAAGAAAGTAGTTCAAACAGTAGTTCTCTTATTATTACTGGTGGTATTTCCAATCCTCAGTTGGCTGTTTCTTAAGGATGGATTACAATATCGATTGGATGTGAAAGAGCGCTTGACACAGAAGGCCACGCTTCCGAATAATTCTGATGCATGCTCACCCGGCCATATACAGGTTTTATACCAGAATGTGGAGGGGGCCTGGGATGGCCGCCTGAAGTTAATTGCTGATCAGTTTCATGATAGGAGTGAGGATGTGTTATTTCGTCCCGTTGATCAGTTGGCCAATGATGCTGCGAAAGACAGTCTACAGGTATCCTGGGACCGGTCCGATCTTGATGGATCATATCATGATGCAGTATTTTTGGTAGATACCACGTGTGCTCTGCGTATGGCGTATGACGTTAGATCAGATGATGGAATGTCAGAACTGATGGCCGATCTTATATTTCTCCTTCCTCTGGAGAAAGAAAAGGACTTACTATTAAAACGAGAAAGAGAAAAATAATGGCCGTTGATCAAAAATCTCAAAAAGCTCTCGAACGAAAGCTGAATACCGGGGCCTGGATTTTTTCGGCAGTGGTTTTCTTGTTGGTCTTGATGATGCGCAAAATTCATTTTGATGTGGCCGTAGATTTGACCTCTTTACCTGCCATTTACTCAGGTATAAATTTTATTACGTTCTTGTTATTGCTGCTCGCATTTTACCAAATTCGATATAGAAGGAATGTCGAATTACACCGTAAATTGATGACGGCATCGGTGATTCTGTCAGCCTTATTTCTTCTCCTGTATGTACTATATCACGTTACTAATTCCGAAACTGCTTACTGCGGCGAAGGTATGATCCGGTACCTTTATTTTTTTCTCCTGATCACACATATTTTATTGGCAGCTATTATCCTGCCGTTTATTTTGTTTACGTATATCAGAGCCTATACTTCCCAATTTTTGCGACACAAGGCTTTGGCACGATGGGTTCTGCCATTCTGGCTATATGTAGCATTAACCGGACCGATTATTTATCTGTTTCTTCTTCCTTGTTATTGATATTAGTCGATATTGGTACCGTGAGATTTTAACATCTGGATTGAACACCTGGTGCGTTTTTATGAACACCCTGTGTTTGAGTATTAGATAATGACCCATTCCCCCCTCTTTTGTTGAGTCACGATTATTGATGAAAATCTTTACTGCATAACCGCATTTTCATAGAGGAAAAAGGGATGCATAACTGCATTTTAGGACATCCTGATCAGTTACAACTTTCTGAATGAATTAAGACCCAAAGATTTGCGAAAAAAGAAGGCTATATCCGGCGTCGATTATGTCTCCACCAGGCAAAACCAATGGAGCCAACGATTAGGTATGGCAGTGATAACATGAAAAGAATACCAATGTTTAATCCTTTACCAGCAGTACCACCATTTGCCAGATTGGATTCTGCCGTCATTTTACACATGGGACACTGCGCCCAGATCTCCGGCATAATTACCAGCAGCAGTAAAGCTACAGAAGCAAGTTTTATCCATTGATGTCGATAGATCTTCATTGAGTAAAGATAGGGAAAAACCAAGGAGCTATACACATTTCTCCCGTAAAATATGAGAAGAAGAGGATCACACTGCGCATTGGGACAGCGTGACCTCTTCTTTTATTATCTCATTTCTTTTTGTGGTGTCTTCTTAGTTTGCCACTGGCTTCTAGTAATAGTCAATGATATAGCGAATACCTACTCCGGCACTACGGGTAAAGAGTTTGGAAGGCGCACCTGATATCCTTAACCTGGGAGTCCAGTCAAGGGAAATATCTATCGGAATACTGGCAAAACTATACTCTGCTCCCAAAGCACCTTGAGCTCCAAAAGCAGTGAAAGCTTTGGTGAATGTCAGATAGGGTCCTAGCCCCCAATACCACTGTAGTCTGCCCAAGTTGGCATCGGTATGTTTTTCAAATAAAATACTGGTGCCGAAGTAATCGTAATCAAAAGATCCCAGGATGCCCTCAAATGCTAATTGCCGGCCAAGGAAATGCTTGTATGAAATTGTCGCACCTGTACCACCCCTGAGCCCTGCCGCAGATCGATACATCTGCCCATAAGAAGGTGTAATCCAAAGAAAGTTAATCAGGGTTATAGCTACTATTATCGGTCGTTTCATACTAAAAAATAGTTTTGGTGTTTTTCATCTTAGAATATGTACCTTACGGCGAGACCCCCACCCGAGCCAGCACCAAATCCCGATCCAAATCCAACAATGGCTATTCCCGGAACCCAGTCGAGCGATACATTAAGTGGAATGTCGTCAAAGGTATAGTCCAATCCAATATTACCGGCAATTCCTATTCGGGTAGATCGTGTAGAATACACCCCACTGAAAAACCCGATAAATCCACCACCTCCGAAATACCATTGCAGTCCGGGAGCCACATCTTCCAGCGGTCGATGCACCTGGAATAATCCGGTTACCTGGGCATAGCGGGCATACAATCCTCCGATCTGAAAGATTCCCTCCACGGCTTTAGAATCATCAAAGAAGTGTTTGATCGTTCCCCCAAAACCCCAACCAAGACGAAGACCAGCGGCATTGTCATAATTTTGAGCGGAGGCTTCATGGTGAAAGAAAAGGAAACCAAGAATCAATGGTAACAAAAGTTTTTTCATAATTTTTTAGGTTTAAAAGTTATAGGACTAAGTTAAAGAATCTCCAACATCTCTCTCTTATTTTATTGATTTTCAGTTTTTATGAGCTTATAGGCCAGACTAAACCAACCAGCGATAAAGAGGATACCACCTATGGGAGTAATAGGACCCAATATCCCTTTTGGAATGCCAGTTAAATCTGCCGTAGACAACAGGTAAATAGAGCCTGAGAAGAGTAATATCCCCATCCCAATCAACATGATTGGCCATCTTAACTTTGTTTCGGGAAGATGGAAACTCAAAGCCCCAAACACTAAAATGGCAAGACTATGTAAAAACTGATACTGAACACCGGTATGATATGATTGAAGCTGATGTGCACTAAGTTTATCCGCCAGGGCGTGAGCCCCAAAGGCCCCCAAGATCACTGCCATCCCCATAAGAATACTGCCGATCAATAGTGTGTTTTTGGTAAATCTAGACATCCTTTCTTTGCTTGGTTCAAAACACAAGTTAAGATTCTTGTCAACATAATAACATGCTATAAGGCACATATGATCGATGAATAAATGTCTGGAAAGGAGAAATCCTCCAGTTGCCAAATCCGCTCTTAAGTTTTTAACTCACCTGGGCTTTTGGTCCTTGATTCATAAAACTTTGGAAAATGAGGGCAAAAATGATTACACCAAAACATCCGATGGGATTTAACCACAAGAAACCAATATCTGAAGTCATAAAGGTGACGATAACGAGAATCTCAGCACATAATGCACCCCAGAACACAGCAGTAGAATGAATACGTTTGATATAAAAAGCAACAAGAAATATTCCCAGAATAGTACCGTAGAAAATAGAACCGACAATATTGACAAATTGGATCAAATTTTCGAACAGGGTTCCAAAGCAGGCAAATCCGATGGCAAATAATCCCCACATCAAGGTAAAAAGCTTACTACTACGCAAATAATGGCCCTGAGTAGCCTTCTGATTAATAGATCTTTTGTAGATATCAATGGTGGTTGTCGATGCCAGTGCATTCAACTCAGATGCCGTAGAGGACATAGCTGCGGAAAAAATCACGGCTAATAGCAAACCGATTAATCCTTGAGGCAGATGATTGAGAATGAATGAAATGAAAACATAGTCCCGATCATTGGTTTCGGCAGCTGGGTCTGCTTCGGTGATGATTACCTTTGCTTGCTGTCTTACTTCGTTATGAGCCGTCTCATTGACGATAATTTGGTCTTTCAGACGAATGATCTGATCATTGTTTTCGCTTTCCAACGCTGAAAGGTATTCGGTGTTTAACTGGTAGCGTTGATTTTCCAGTGCTCTTTTATCACTTTCCAGCTCTTGTATTTGTGGAGCATAACTAGACTCCATAACGTTCTGGTAACCAGCAGAATTAAAAAAGATCGGAGCCTCATGAAATTGGTAGAAGGTGAAGACCATGACCCCCACCAGCAGAATAAAGAACTGCATGGGAATTTTCATCAATCCGTTAAATATTAATCCCAACCTGCTTTCTCTGATCGACCGTCCGGATAAATAGCGTTGTACCTGACTTTGATCGGTACCGAAATAAGCAAGCATTAAAAACAGTCCACCGGTGATACCGGACCAGAACGTATAGCGGTTATTCCAATCAAAGGAAAAATCTATGGTATTAAGCTTTCCCGTTGCACCCGCTATTTTTAACGAATCGGTAAAGGAAATTCCTTCCGGCAAATAGGAGATAAGCAGGAAGAACGTAGTGAACATGCCCAAAAAAATCACGAGCATTTGATATTTATGGGTGACATTTACCGCTCTGGTCCCTCCCGATACGGTATAAGTGATCACTAACATTCCAATGATGAAGTTGGTCCAGTTTAGGTTCCAGCCCATGATGGTACTTAGGATGATGGCAGGGGCATATATCGTAATCCCGGCCCCCAGACCTCGCTGGATCAGAAAGAGAAATGCAGCTAGTGAGCGCGTTTTAAGATCAAATCTGTCTTCAAGAAATTCATAGGCAGTGTATACTTTGAGCCGATAGTATATTGGGATAAAAGTGATACACAGGATGATCATGGCAATCGGAAGTCCAAAGTAAAACTGTACGAATCGCATTCCATCGGCATATCCCTGACCAGGAGTCGACAAAAAGGTAATGGCACTGGCTTGAGTAGCCATAACAGACAAACCTATGGTCCACCACTGCGCCTCCTGATTTCCCTTGAGGTATTGATTTATATCCTTACTTCCCTTTGTTTTCCATATTCCATAGATGACAATAAAAAGCAAGGTGCCGCATAACACTATCCAATCTAATAAACCCATAGAACGCGGTTAGCTAAAATGATTTGAGAAGTATATGAAAAGTAAAAGTACTATCGCATTAATCAGGAGTAGTACAAAATATATCTGGTTCCAACTTAGGTCAAATGGCAGTTTTTCTTTGTTCATCGTTTAAGGTTCTGCCCTTTTTCCCAGGGATAAAATATTTACAAAGAGTCGATAGGCGCCTGGAACTCCAGCAGGTAACTCCCTAAACCAGCTCAATGTGGTATAGGTATACCAGCCTTTGCCATAAGGTGCAATCAGCAAACTTCCATCTAATGGATCTTCGCCTGTATCATTACTGGATAAAATTGGGGTAAAATGATCATCCCACTGATCCGGAAAATATAATCCTCTTTCCTGTACCCAACCCTCAAAATCAGCACTGGTGATAGCATTTGGACCTTTAATCACCGGGTGCTCCGGGGCGAGGATCCTAACCTCCGAATTTTCATCAGTGACCCTGTTTCGGGAAACTGATAGGGCATAGGGCGAAAACATTTTACTATCGAGGGCATCGCGATACCGGGTATTATACTGCACAATCAGATTCCCTCCCTGTTCCACATAGTCGAACAAATTTTGATTGTAAAATTTTAGTCTTTCATCCGTATTGTAAGCTCGCACTCCGATAACAATCGCATCATAAGACTTTAATTCTCCCGCCAAATCAGATTCGTTAAGCAGTGTGACATGATATCCTATCTGTCCAAGAAATTCGGGTAATTTATCTCCTGCGCCCATGACATATCCGATCTTATCCCCAGTTTTTACCAGGTCTACCTTTACTGCCTTTACCGACGACTCTCTTAACACTGTCTGAATCGGAATATGATCATAGTCAATTATCTGTACACTGTATCCCTGGGCTTTGGTGCCAAGAGAATCTTCAAAAATAGCGGAGATCTGATCGGTCACCTGACCCACCGGCGGTATTACCGTAAAATCAATTAACTTTTCCTGGCCTTGGGTCTCAAGATTCACCGGTACAAACTCCGGACTAATATGCCATCCTTCCGGGGCTTTCAATCTAACATTGCCTTTGATATTTCCCGCTCCCGCTTTGACGGCCAGGGAGATCTGCTTGGGTGTTTGCGATCCAAAGACCAATGTTTGGTCCGCAAAATTTAGAAATACCTTGGGGCTTATTTCAAATGGCCGATAAACTTCACCAGCTACCGGATCACGCTGCTTATATACCAGAGGACTATGATAAGTGATAGTTTCATCACCTATTTCCAGGATGTACTTTAATTGACAAGGTGGGGGAGCCTCCGGCAAACCGCGTAATAATTGATCATCGACGGTGTACATGCCCACGGTCCCTTCTTTCTTAAGCCAGTATGCAGATGAATAGGCAGCATTCGTAGGCACCTCGTAGTTAAGCTCCCTGACGTAATCCTGATTAGGTGCCAGGGTTGAATCGAGTTCGATGAGTTGACCTCCTGGTGCCATCTGCAGGCTCTTTAATAGAATTTGTACCGGGCTACGATTGATTGCTTCCAATGAAATTTTTACCTGCTTTCCTGGTGCAGCGTTGTAGTTGTCGGCGGTGATTTCAACAAATAATCCACTACACCAGGCGATAATTTTTTCTATCTCTTGTTTTTTCATGGGTACCCAAAAACCGTCATCTGGGATTTTGCCAAGAGCTTTGTACACTTCTATGAGAGCGGGTATCGATGCCGCTGGATCCGAAACACTATAATTTTCCTCAATTTTTTTTAGCTTTTCTCCAATGGGCTTACCTCCATCAATTCTCGACCAGGTGGTATTGATCCCTTTCATGGGATCATCCGATGTGCCAACCGTATCTCCCTGGATAAATTCAAGATATTCTGACTCGGAGCCCCTGCTACCCACTGCTCCAAATCCCTGACTCTTATGAAAACTGCGGCTCTCAGCAGCGATTTCTCCGTTTGATTTTCCTTTTGCCGGATAAAAGGCACCGACGTCAAGGGATACCATGTAGGACTTATCGGCTTTTTCAAAGTTTTCTTCACTTCCATAGAAATACCAGCCGGTATTGAAAAATTGCCGGCGCGGTTGCCATGGTTGCACATATGCCATTTGTTCAGGATAGACTGACGTATCTGCCACTTTGCTAAATGCTTCATAGGACAGGATAGCCGATCCAGTATGATGACCATGAGTAGATCCTGGAGTGCGATGATCAAACCGGTTGATGATTATATCTGGTCTCGTCTTTCGCATGGCCCAAATTACATCGGAGAAAACAGCATCTTTATTCCATATCTTGAATGCTTCCTCCGGGTGTTTCGAGTAGCCAAAATCATTTGCCCGGGTAAATAATTGATTACCACCATCCGTCGATCTTGCTTTCAGTAATTCCTGGGTGCGAATTAATCCTAACAGGTCACCAATTTCTGTTCCGAGAAGATTTTGTCCGCCATCACCTCTTGTCAATGACAAATAAGTGGTATGGTAGTGTCTTGCATTGGCGAAATACGAAATTAATCGGGTGTTCTCATCATCGGGGTGAGCAGCCACATAAAGCACAGATCCAAGTACTTGTGCTTTTTGAATCGCATCGAAGATGTCAGCCGAAGTAGGTTTGAATGGTTTTTGACCATTCACTAGCAGAGTGATACAGCATAAGAATAATACTTTTAGTGCCCGCATCATATCTTAATTATTAATTATACATCGAAAGGTACTAAATTTTAGTTATCTGATCGAATAGCAACCCCTCTCGTGCATTTGTTGTCGACCAGTCCGAAAGATATAAGGATGAAAACGGACATGATTATATCTTTGCCCTCCTGATTAATCTAAATTTTATGAAAGTTTTTAAGTTTGGTGGTGCTTCGGTGCGAGATGAGCAGTCCATTAAGAATCTGGGTAGTATCGTGAAGTCTATAATCCAAAAGGAACCGTTAGTGCTGGTCATATCGGCAATCGGTAAGACGACAAATGCCTTGGAAGAGGTTGTCAATGATTTTTATTTCAACCGTGGTGATGCGATAGAAAAACTTCAGAAAATCAAAGAGCAGCACCACCAAATTGCTTCTGCACTTGGTTTGGAACAATTGCTAAACAGCGGTGTTCTTAATGATCTTTTTGTCGAGGCGGAGTGGTTACTGGAAGATGAAATCGAAGATCCTTACGATTATATATACGACCAGATTGTGGCCATCGGTGAGCTACTGTCTACCCGGATTGTCCAGGCATATTTGGCGGAAAAAATGGACAGGCATTCCATTTGGGTTGATGCCCGGGATGTCATCAAGACCGACGATTGTTATCGGGAGGGTACACCAGACTGGCATAACACGGATCAAAAAATCAGACAGTTTATTCAGCCCGCATTGGATCAACAAAAAACGGTGGTCATTGCTGGCTTTATTGGTAGTACCACGGAGAATAATACCATTACCCTGGGGCGTGAAGGTTCAGATTTTACGGCCGCTATCCTTGCCTCTTTACTGAAAGCAGAATCCTTGACCGTTTGGAAAGATGTACCAGGTATTATGACGGCTGATCCACATGTGTTTTCGGATGCTAAACTTTTGCCGGAGATCGATTATCGGGAGGC